>JAUPLM010000007.1 GCA_030836965.1 Thermodesulfobacteriota bacterium
TTTTATGTCCTTTATCGAGTTTTGAAATTCTGTTTTAAGCACAGCAGTTTTCTTTTCAAATGAATCCTGGAGGTGCGAGTACTGAGCAGAAAGATCAGAGGTTTTTTTATCTATATTAACTGACAGGTTCCTGACCTCCGTTGAGCCAGAGTCATGGACACCCATGATTTTATTTTTAATATCGAGATAAGAGACAACGAGCAAAACAGCAATTATACAGGGAAACAGGATTGAAATAATCGTGACTCTTTGATTCAGTTTTTCGATGCGGATATCTTTTTTCTCTTCCCTTATAAAAGCATTCGAATGTGCCGAGTCTATATTTATTTTAAATTCAGGATCTTTTTTCTCTTCCATTTCGCTCATTCCCATTCGATAGTTGCAGGCGGTTTTGAGCTTATATCATATACTACCCGGTTTACTCCGGCAACCTCGTTGATAATTCTGTTTGATATTTTTCCCAGCAGCGAATGAGGCAGTTTTGCCCAGTCAGCTGTCATCGCATCTTTACTGGTTACCGCTCGAATAGCGACAATATTCTCATAAGTTCGTTGATCGCCCATTATCCCAACGCTCTTTAAAGGAAGCAGGATCGAAAAAGACTGCCATAATTTTCTGTAGAGACCTGCATTTTTAATCTCGAAAAGCAGAATATCATCGACCTCCCGCAGAATTAAAAGCCTTTGTTTTGTGACTTCTCCGATTACTCTTATCGATAGACCCGGACCGGGAAAGGGCTGTCTCCAAACCATATCTTCATGCAATCCGATTGCCTTTCCGAGACGGCGAACCTCATCCTTGAACAGGTACTTCAATGGTTCGACAAGTTTCAGTTTCATATTTTTGGGGAGACCGCCAACGTTATGATGGGATTTTATTACGGCTGTGGGACCTCCGAACGCCGATTTCGATTCTATGACATCAGGATAAAGAGTGCCCTGAGCCAGAAATTCGGCGCCTTTTATCTTCTTTGCCTCAGCTTCAAAAACATCCATGAATATTTTTCCAATTATCTTGCGCTTCTTCTCAGGGTCGGTAACTCCTGAAAGCCCTTTTAAGAATCTGCTTCCGGCGTCGACAAATCTGATATTAATATCAAGATTCCGGGTTAGGGTCTTTTTCAGTTTTTCCATTTCATTTTTTCTCAGCAAACCGTTGTCGACAAAAATGCAGGTAAGGTGCTTCCCTATGGCTTTATGAATCAGCATTGCAGCTACAGATGAATCGACACCACCGCTCAGTCCGAGTATTACCCTTTTATCACCTACCATTTCCCTGATTTCATTTATAGCATTTTGTGCAAATGATTTCATCGTCCATGAGTGACTGCATCCGCATATATCAAAAAGAAAATTTTTAATCATTTTCTTTCCCAAAGGCGTGTGCTCCACTTCAGGATGAAATTGTAATCCATAAAGTTTTTTACTGTCATGGACTATGGCGGCTATTTCGGTATTTTCAGTTGACGCTGTTACGGTAAATCCTTCAGGCAGTTTTCTGATGGAATCACCATGGCTCATCCAGCATTTAGTCGATGTGCCGGTATCTTTGAGAACGCCTTGTTGTTTTATTATGCAAAGCTCCGCAAAACCATATTCCCGTTTTCCGGCTCTTTCGACTCTTCCTCCGAGTGAATGCACCATGAATTGCATTCCGTAACATATTCCGAGGATCGGTATTCCCAGATTGAATATTTTTGTATCAATCTTAGGGCTGTTTTTTTCATAAATACTTGACGGGCCGCCGGACAATATTATTCCTTCCGGATCAAGTTTTCGGATTTCATCTATCTTAATTGACGGCGGTTCTATCATGCAATATACGCTGTTTTCACGCACTCGTCTGGCTATAAGTTGATTGTACTGGGATCCGAAATCGATTATCAGTATCATTATTATTATACCTTTTAGTGTAGTTTTAAATGATATTTTTGCATATGATCAATAGCGGCAAAGGCACAAAGCGTCCCGCTTGCCTGAGGTTAAAGAATATGTTAGACACGGCATAAAATGTCAACTCAATTATAAGGATATATTTAATTCATGATAATCCAGATTTATGAAATACAGACGCCTCATGAAGCGGAAACTCTTATCGAATACGGCGTCGATCACATCGGAAGCGTGCTGACTCCTGAAGTGGCCCTGAACCAGCCCATACTTAAAGAAACGATTGATGTTGTGAAAAGTTCGGAATCCAAAAGCTCTCTGATCCCCCTTTTTTCAAACGCTGATTCCATTTTACATGCCCTGGATTTTTATAAACCGGATATTGTGCATTTCTGTGAAAATCTGAATAAGTATGTGTATCAATCAGCTGCTTTTAATTCTCTGGTTGATTTACAGGAGAAGGTTAAAGAAAAATTTCCCGAAATACTCATAATGAGGTCGATTCCGATTCCACGCCCCGGCATAGCTGAATTTGTTTCTTCAATTGAACTTGTAAAAACATTCGGACATGTCAGTGATTTTTTTCTGACAGACACGGTAATCATGAACAATCAGGGCCAGGTTCCTGATGCCCAGCCGGTAAAAGGATTTGTAGGAATAACGGGTCTCACATGCGACTGGGAGATCGCAAGAAAACTTGTTGATTCAACCGATATACCTGTGATACTTGCAGGCGGACTCTCACCGGAGAATGTTTTTGACGGGATAAAAAAAGTAAATCCCGCAGGAGTCGACAGTTGTACACAAACAAATGCCTGTGATATGCATGGCAATCCTGTCAGATTTATAAAAGACATGGCCAGAGTTAAGCGTTTCATTGAAGAATCAGGAAGAGCGGTAATAAACAACAAATAATTGTCAGGGAGGATAATCAGAGAAGATGTATGAAAGCGGCGACCTGAAAAAGGGTCTTAAAATTGAAATAGACGGCGATCCGTATGTAGTTGTTCAATTTGATTTTGTGAAGCCGGGTAAGGGCCAGGCCCTTTATAAATGTAAACTTAAAAACATGCTTACAGGCTCACAGTTCGAACGAACGTTCAGATCGGGAGATAAATTCAACGAGGCGCACCTTGAAGAACATGAAATGGAATACCTTTATTCGGACGCAAGCGGTTATTGCTTTATGAACACATCGACCTATGTTCAGGAATTTCTGACCGCCGCGCAGGTCGGTGATGCCAGGAATTTTTTGAAGGAGAATATTGTCTGCAATGTTCTATTCTTCGGAGAAAAAGCGATAGGTTTATCTCTTCCGAATTTTATCAATCTTAAAATAATCAAAGCCGATCCATGGGCCAAAGGTGATACAGCCGCGGGCAGCACCAAACCGGCAACACTTGAAACAGGATATGTTGTCCAGGTGCCCCCGTTTGTGGATGAAGGAGAGCTTGTACGTATTGACACCCGGACAGGTCAATATGTAGAAAGGGTAAAAAAATAGTGCATAATGGCCGATCCTCTTAACCCCGATAAACGGTAATCTTTCCAATATCTTTTTGAGGGGTATAATATAAATACAGGAAACGATTAAAGCTTACTCAAGGTCTTTTTCAGGTAACTCCACCAGGATCGAATGAATCGATTTTTTGCCTGAGGACCGGATTGTAAAATTTATACCATTAAACAACACCGACTCGCCTTTTTGAGGTATTTTGCCCATCAGCTTAAGCAGAAAACCGCCAATGGTTTCATAATCCTCCTTTGGAATCCGTAAATTCATTATTTCATTTGCATGCTCTATCTCCATCCTCGCATTAACTAGAAATTTATTTTCACCGAGTCTGGCAAACTGCTTTGTATCATCGTCATATTCATCATTGATTTCACCTACAACCTCCTCAATGATATCCTCTATGGTTATTATTCCGACTGTGCCTCCGTATTCATCAAGCGCTATTGCAATGGAATTTCTTGTCTTCTGAAGCAATACAAGCAGTTCAAGAGCCTTCTTTGATTCGGGAACAAACGGGACTTCACGAATAAACGGAACTATAGGAGCATTCTCATCCGCTATATGAATAAGATCAAACGGATGGATGATTCCAATCAGGTTGTCGATTCTTCCTTTATATACGGGCAGCCGTGAATAACCGGTCCTGTTAATCGTTTCTATAGCCTTCCCGACGGTTGATTTGTATGATATAGCTGTTATATTAACGAGAGGGACCATTACATCCGAAACATCCGATTCTATAAGCTGGAAAACCCTTCGTATAAGCTTTTTTTCACCGGTTTCAAGATCGCTTTCTTCCCCGCCGATAGACAAGGCGAGCTCCAGCTCTTTCTTTGAAATATAGAAATTAGGTTTGATAGACTCTTTCCCGATCAGTTTATAAAAGATTCTGCTGGCGCGGAAAACAAGATGTGTTAACGGTGAAATAATACCGGAGGCATATACAAAAAGAGATGCTATTTTGAGTGCTATATCATCTGCTTTCTGCCGAAAAACGGATCGTGGAAGAATTTCTCCAAGTATCAGCAGAACCGGAGTTATTATAAGAATTGTTAAAAACTCGCTGTTTTTCCGGAACAGGCTGTCAAACCAGACCGCTGCAAGTACCGATGCGATGATCACGAACATATTCGTTCCCGTACTTGTTGTTGCGAGAGACCATTCTGGTTTCTCGGTCAGTTTCAGGAAACGAATAGCTCCTTTATGTCCCCGCTTTGCAGCCTGGCGCAGCTTTACTCTGTTTGCTGATAAAATAACCATCTCGGATCCTGAAAAAAATCCCTGACATATAACACATAGGCTTATCGCGAAAATATAAATGAAGTTATTCACTTTAATGCCCTGTCGTATTCGTCATGAATTTCACCAAACAACTCACCAAGAAGGTCATCCATTGTTAACAGCCCCGTAATTTTCCCCTGCTTATTTACACAAATTGCAATATGTATCCGTTTTCTCTTTAATATATGAAACAAATCGTCTGTTTTGATGTTTTCATTTACAAAAAAAGGTTTTCGGCAGATTTTACGAATTGTATTTACCTCTTTACTGTATTTAGTAATATCGATTTTCAAGAGATCTTTTGTATAAAGAATCCCGACTATATTGTCGATACTGTCTCTGTATACAGGTATTCTTAAAAACCTGCTCTGATGCACTTCTTTTACGGCTTTTTCAATAGTCATATCTTCGGAGAGAGAGAATATCTCATTTAAAGGTGTCATTATTTCAAAAGCATGCGTATCACTGAATTCAAATATATTATGTATAAGATCCCGTTCGGCTCTGTTAATCTCACCGCTCTCATGACTTTCATCCACGAGAGCCCTGAATTCATCCTCCATTATGATTGATGTGACATTGCGTTTTTCAAATCCTGAGATTTTCGAAATCAACAAGGAAATGTTGTAAAATACGAATCTAATAGGCAGAATTAATTGCGAAAAAAAATAAAGAGGGGTGCTGACAAATGGCGCAATCCTTTCATTATAGGTCAGGGCCAGTGTTTTTGGAATGACTTCGGCAAATATCAGTGTCATAGGTGTCATTACCGCCATAGCAATCCATTGGCCTTGATCTTTACTGTATGATACAAAAAGAGATGTGGCTATAACAGAGGCTGCGATATTGACCATATCGTTACCGATAAGGATGGTAATTATAAGTTTTCTTGGCCTGGACAAGAGCTTATTGATTAATAATGATTTTCTATTGCCGGCTCTTTTAAACCGCTCACGCTGGATTGAAGATAATGAAAAAAGGGCGGTTTCGGAACCGGAAAAAAATCCTGAAAAAATGAGAAGAAGCAAAATTATGGAAATATTCAGCAACAAATGAGATTCCTCAAAATAGATTATTGAAAGAAGAGTGCAAATTGTTTATTAAATATAATTGGTTTTTTTTACGATACTATCATATATATATAATTACGTTTCATTTGCAAGTATAGATTATTTTATACCGGCGATTAAACAACAGCGCACATTGATGTTAATTAAAAAGCCGGAGTTTCAATTTTTAAGGACAGTCAATTTTATTTGAGGATTTATCCAATGGGCAAATTATTCGGGACAGACGGAATCAGAGGAATTGCGAATGAATACCCTATGACGCCTGAAATTGCTATTAAAATCGGGAAAGCGGTTGCCTTAAAATTCAAAGATGCGAATGGGCATTCCAGAATAATTATCGGCAGAGATACCCGGTTATCCGGAAACATGATTGAATATGCCTTAGTATCAGGTATTTGTGCTATGGGTACTGATGCATTGCTTGCTGATATTATGCCTACCCCCGGAATAGCATTTCTAACGTCATATTTCAAAGCAAATGCCGGTATCATGGTATCAGCTTCACACAATCCGTTTTATGATAATGGAATTAAAATATTTAATGGAGATGGTTATAAACTGTCAGATGATCTGGAAAACGAAATTGAATATTTAATGTCCGATAACAGTCAATTATCTAATAATACATCAAGCAACAATATAGGTAGTGTACGTTTAATTGATGAAGCGTTGTCCCGATATAAAAACTTTCTGAAAAACACTCTATCAAACAAGTTCTCATTAGAAAACATTAAAATAGTGATTGATTGCTCAAACGGAGCAACTTATAAAATTGCCCCGGAACTGTTTGCTGATCTAGGAGCAGACATTGAAGTTATGAACAATAATCCAACTGGTCGGAATATAAATGACAATTGTGGTTCCGAACACACAGAACCGATTGTAAAACAGGTATTGGAAAAGAAGGCTGATATTGGAATCGCATTTGACGGAGACGGAGACAGGCTCATCGCGGTTGACGAAAACGGGAATATTTTATCTGGGGATAAAATACTTGCGATAAGCGCAATTATAATGAAGAAAAATGGCCTGTTAGCAAATAATCATGTCGTCAGCACAGTCATGAGCAATATGGGGCTTGTTTCATTATTAAAAAGTAAAGGAATAAATCATACAATGTCACAGGTTGGTGACCGGTATGTAATGCAGGAAATGATAAAAACAGGCGCCGTTCTCGGCGGAGAGGATTCCGGACATATAATTTTTTCAGATTATCAGACAACCGGGGATGGTATATTGACTGCCTTGAAATTAATTCAATTCATGAAAGAAGAATCACAACCCCTTGCAGTGCTTGCCAAAATCATGCCTGTATATCCTCAGGTATTAATAAATATCCAGGTTTCACGTAAACCTGAAATTAAGGATATTCCTGAACTTGCCGATGCGATCAAGCACGTTGAAAATATTTTGAGAGAGAAGGGAAGGGTACTTGTAAGATATTCAGGAACCCAGCCGCTATGCAGGGTAATGGTTGAGGGTGAATCCGGGAGTGAAGCTGAAAAACTCTGCAGATTTCTGGCAGATAAGGTAAGAGAATGTATCGGTTAATGCGATAATAGTTTAAGCAGCGAAGAGCGTTTTACATTCTTCGCTGCTATAAGTTTATTTGATTTTATTCCCTTCTTCCACCTAATACGCTCAATAACATTATGAAAAGATTAATGAAATCAAGGTATAATGAAAGAGCCCCCAATATAGCTCCTTTACGGATAACGCCGGCTTCAAGCCCAGATGGTTGTGTTGATGCCATATGTTTCAATTTTTGTGTATCGTATGCGGTCAATCCGACAAATACAATAACGCCTATATAGCTGATTATCATATTCATGGCTGAACTTTTTATAAACATATTGACTACAGACGCGATTAAAATGCCGATTAAACCCATTACCATAAATCCGCCCATGGATGTTAAATCGCGTTTAGTTGTCATTCCGAATATGCTGCATGCTATAAAAGTAGCCGCGCATATGAAGAATGTTGAAGTAATGGATGAATTTGTATAAATTAAAAATATTGATGATAAAGTTGCACCGTTTAGTGCTGCATAAATTATAAATAAGGATGTTGCTGTTGATGCCTGGATTTTGTTGACGCGGGCACTTATAATATATACGAGTGCTAATTCAGCAATAATAAGGCCAAAAAATACAAGTTTATTTCCAAATATCAGGTTTTGGATCTCAGCATTGTTTGATACAAAATAAGCGATGAAACCTGTTAAGGCAA
>JAUPLM010000076.1 GCA_030836965.1 Thermodesulfobacteriota bacterium
AATAGAAAAGCAGTCGGATATCAAAGAGGCTGTGGATCCCGTTATATTGAAACGCGGTCCGCATAATGTAACCTTTGATGATGTTTCTTTCAGGTATAAGGATGTGACGGTTTTAAAAAATATAAATCTGGAGGTTAAATCAGGAGAGATTCTTGCTCTTGTCGGCATGAGCGGGGGAGGTAAAACGTCGCTTGTAAACCTTATCCCCAGATTTTATGATGTAAGCAGCGGATCCATATATATAGATGGAATTGATTTAAGGAAAGCTTCGGTTTCATCCCTTCGTGACCAGATCGCCATAGTCACACAGGAGCCGATACTTTTCAATGATACCGTGAGAAACAATATAGCATACGGCAACTGGAATGCTTCGGAAAAAGATATTGAAATGGCTGCGAGAGCGGCATATGCGTACGATTTCATCCAGGGCTTCCCCGATAAATTTGAAACCATCCTCGGTGAGCTCGGGGGACGCCTTTCAGGAGGCGAGAAGCAGAGAATCTGTATTGCCAGAGCGCTGATAAAGGATGCTCCCATTTTAATTCTTGATGAAGCCACTTCCTCGCTTGACACAGAATCCGAAAGGCTGGTTCAGAAGGCGCTTGAAAACCTGATGAAAGGGCGAACCACATTCGTTATTGCTCACAGATTATCTACCATAGGATATGCGAACAGGATAATTGTCATCATAGACGGCCGTATCGTGGAAGAGGGCGGACACGAAGAGCTTATGGCAAAGGAAGGAGAATACTGCAAACTGTACCAGATGCAGTTTGGCGCCGGCGATACAAAATGAAGATCAACTCCATTGTAAACAGATACCTGTTTAAAGAGATGATACCTCCATTTCTCATCAACATGGTTTTTTTTACCTTTCTCTTCCTGATGGCAAAAATTCTTTTCATTACCAATCTGGTTGTGAATCATAATATAGGTCTATCCAGGGTCATCCTGATGCTTTTTCTTTTCATTCCCTATTTTCTCGTTTTCGTGATTCCGATGTCGGTTATGATGGCTGTGCTGCTTACTTTCCTGAGACTTTCGAGCGATAACGAGCTTACGGCATTAAAAACGGGAGGAGTAAGTCTCTATGGGTTGCTTCCTCCGGTTATTATTTTTTGTCTCATAGGATGTGTGCTTACTCTCACGATGTCTGTCTATGGCATGCCGTGGGGGCGGGCATCTATTAAAAGACTGACAATGGAGGTCGCGGCATCCAATCTGGAACTGGGACTCAGAGAGAGAACTTTTAACAACAATTTTAAAGATGTTATGCTTTACGTATCCGAAGTGGATATGAAAAAGGGTGAACTAAGGGATGTTTTCGTGGAGGATAAGCGTTCGGAAAGCATTGTGAGCACCATAGTCGCGCCGAGGGGAATCCTTTTTTTCGAAAAATCAAGGCTTATATTCCGGTTAAGGCTTTTTGACGGAAAAATTAATCAGGTAAGCGTTAAAAACAAGTCGGTTAATTCGATCGGTTTTGAAACGTACGATATCAATCTCGATCTGAAAAGCGCCTATTCAGACATTAAGGGAAAGGGAGGAATTAAAGACGAAAAGGAGATGTCATTTCCGGAGCTGCGTGATTATCTGAGCAGAGCTGAGAATAAAAACTCTAGGTATTTTAAGGCCCTGATAGAACTACATCAGAAAATTTCGATTCCTTTTGCCTGTTTTGTGCTGGGAATACTTGCGGTTTCGCTGGGCGCGCAATTAAAGTCTGCAAGACGCTCATTCGGTCTGGGGCTGGGACTTATCTTCTTTCTGTTTTATTATCTTCTTCTTTCAATAGGATATGTTTTTAAAAGTTCGGAGTGGTATCCTCCCTTTGTAGGGATGTGGGTTCCGAATATAGTTACGGGCGGCATAGGCTTATTCCTTCTCGTAAAAACCGCCTCTGAGCGTCCTGTCTTTTCGATGCTTGCCTGGTTTTTTAAGCGAAATGGAGCGCTGAAAGAATAAATCGATTATGTCAATTATAGACAAATATCTGACAAAGGAAGTTCTGCAGTACTTCTGCATTATTCTGGCGACTATCATCGGGATTTATATCGTTGTCGATTTTTTTGATGAAACGGATATCTTTTTTGAATCAGGCCTCTCCTTTCCCAGCGCTTTTTTTTATTTTATTTCCAAGATGCCGTTAGTTCAGTTCATTCCGGTATCCGTTTTATTGTCCATTCTCGTTACCTTCGGTCTGATGAATAAAAACAACGAAATCGTGGCACTAAAAAGCGGCGGTGTCAGCATATATTATCTATTAAGGCCCATGCTTCTTATCGGCGCACTTTTTTTTCTCATCATTGTTCTGCTTTCCGAAGTTGTTGTCCCGATAATAAAGAACCGGGCGGAAAGAATCTGGGCGCAGGAGAGCCGGAAAAAAACATCCGCAACCCTCAAGGAAAAGGATATCTGGATAAAAGGAGACCGCCTTATAGTTCATATCAGTTATTTTAATTCAACCGAAAGAACCATACACGGAATCACGCTGAATTTCTTTGATGATAATTTTCGTGTGATAAGAAGACTTGACTGCGGTAAAGGTGTCCAGAAAAACGGGCTGTGGACTTTTTATGATATAATTGAACAAAAGTTTGATGGAGGCGACGGCAGAATTATCTTCCATAAGGAGCTCATTGAGAAGCTTGATTTTTCTACCGAAGACCTTGGAAAAGTGGCGGTCAAATCCGAAGCTATGAATGTTACGGAGCTTTATGATTATATAAAAAAAGTTGAGTTCGAAGGGTATGACTCGACCAAGTACCGGGTGGATTTTTATGCCAAAATCGCTTTTCCTTTTGTCTGCATAATAATGTGTATTGCCGGAACAGGCATAGCTTTAAGGTTAAAAGCCAAAGAGAGCCTGCCGGTCAGCATAATTTACGGCATAGGAACGGTATTTTTTTACTGGATTTTTTACAGCTTCTGCCTTTCGCTCGGAGAAGGCGGGATTCTTAATCCCCTGGTTTCAGCCCTGGTTCCCAATCTGATATTCTTATGCTTCGGTGTTTTTACGCTGCTTAATGCCGAATAGGTTTATTTTTAGAAACAAATCAAATTGATATTTTATCAAAATCACATGAATATAGTCAGGAAAAGAATCGAGAAGATCATGTATTCCGAAGGAGAAAGCATCCCCTTTCTTCAGGGATTCTTATTGCTCGTTCTTTCGTTTCTATACGGTATTCCCGTTAAGGCAAGAGAAGTTCTCTACAGGAAAAAGATATTCAAACAGAAAAGACTTCCGTGCAAGGTTATTTCCATAGGCAATATAACTGTGGGCGGAACCGGTAAAACACCGATGACGGTCTACCTTGCGGAAATGCTGGCAGGGCTCGGCCGTAAAATTGTTGTGATCAGCAGGGGGTACAGGGGAAGAGCCGAAAAAAATGGAGGAGTTGTAAGTAACGGCAGAGAAATTCTGATGGGGCCCGATGAGTCGGGCGATGAACCATTTATGATGGCGGCGATGCTGAATAATATACCTGTTAGAGTGGGGCAAAACAGGTATAATGCCGGCCTGCTCGCAATAAGAAATTTCAACCCGGATATCATTCTTCTGGATGACGGTTTTCAGCACCGCAAACTTTTCCGGGATATCGATCTTCTTCTTTTGGATTCAAGGCGTCCTTTCGGAAACAGCCGGCTTCTTCCGAGAGTGGTTTTAAGAGAACCGGCCGTTTCAATCAAAAGGTCGGATGCGTTTATTCTTACACGGACTTCTTCAGATAAAGCACAGACAAGAAATAGAAAAAACACTGAATCAAAAACCCAACCATTTTTTGAATCAATCAATACAATCTATTTAG
>JAUPLM010000077.1 GCA_030836965.1 Thermodesulfobacteriota bacterium
AATCGAAGGCGCCGGGCCGCAACGATCCGCCCAGCTTCTTATTAACATGGACAAGCCATGCAATGCTCTGTCTTTAACTCTCTCCTTAAAGTTGCGGCCCAATCTTCTTGAGTCCCAAACCTTACCCCATTCTTCCGGTGACATCATGTCCTGCGCCATACAGGATCTTCCTCTACTATTTTCTCTTGCCGGCGTTTCTGTCCGCTATTGCAATTGCGGCAGAATAACCGCTGTAATTGTCATGTATAAATATTTAATTTTCATCCACAGCAATTTCATCATGAATCTGACTGGTTGCTTGTATGAAATGTTTTTTTATACCATTCCGCTGTTTCTTTAAGTCCCTGGATCAATGTGAAGGGAGGCGTCCAGTTCAGTTCTTTTCTGATCTTCGAGGAATCAACGGTAAGAGTTCCAGTCAACCTTTCAATTTCCCGTGATTTTCCGGCCGCTATTCCGAAAAGGCGAAGCAAAAAAAGCGGCATGTAAAATAACCTTCCCGGTTTTCCGAGCGCATCTCCAATTCGGTTGATAAGTTCAGGTGTTGACACCTTATCGCTGTCACTCACCAGATATGTCTGTCCCGACGCTTTTGGATGGTTTATACAGGTAATAATCGAATTAACCATATTGCCTGTATAAATCATACTACGTTTGTTCTTTATTCCGGCAAGAGGCATTGGAACGCCTCTGTCAACGGCTTTTAACAGTTTAAGAAAATTCGCTTTTACACCAGGTCCGTATACCATGGGAGCACGTAGAATAACCGTTTCCATACCTGTTTCACCGGCAATGACTTTTATTATTTGTTCCGCTTCCCATTTGCTTATTCCGTATGGGTCTGCCGGCGCCGGTATATCCTCTTCAGTATAAGGCGCATTTCTGCACTCGCCGTTAACTTTAATGGTACTCATAAAAATAAAACGCCGGATACCTTTCCCGGCGGCGGCTTTTGCCAGACATTCGGTCCCGGCAGTATTTACAATACGGTATTCTAAAAGAGGATCGGATGATAAATCGTCCATTATATGAGCCCGCCCGGCAAGATGAACTACTGCATCGACATTATTTAACGCATCTCCCCAGTCAGTTTCGGGTCCGATCGGGCCTGTTTCTACGATTTGAATGCCTTCAGAAAGATTTTTTATCTTTTCCTTAGTCCGGACAGAGGCGCGTATATTCCATCCTCTTGAAACCATTTCCGCGCAAAGCGCCTTTCCGACAAAACCGTCTGCTCCTGTAACGAGTACATAGGGCACTTAAAAAACCTCCGGGTGTTTCAGGACTTATACCAAACGGTACGATTAACATAGTCAGTATAGCTCATAATAATCCGAAGTACTTTTTTTGAAACATTGTCAGCGTCATAATCATTGACCAGTTTAAAGGTCCGGTTTCCGCGTATAAACTGTGAAGTAACAATATCAATGGATTTGACGACGGCATCTTTGCAGAGGCCACACATGATGAGCGTTCCTTCATCCATGCCTTCCGGTCTTTCGTGCGCCTGCCGGATCATTACCGCAGGAAAATTCAGGATAGCACTTTCTTCCGTTATTGTTCCGCTGTCTGAAATCACGCAGAAGGAGTTCATCTGCAGGTTCACATAATCGGGAAAACCTATAGGATTGATAAAACGTATGCGCGGATCGGGAATATTCACGCCCTCTTTTTCAATCTTTTTCCGGGTTCGTGGATGGGTTGAAACAATAACAGGATACTCGTATTTTTCGGCAACAAATTTTAATGTTTCAATGATATCGTTGAAATTCTTCTCACTGTCGATATTTTCCTCACGATGCGCGCTGACAACAATATATTTTCCGGAAGATATATCGAGATGTCTGAGTATTTCCGATTTCCCGATCTGAGGCATGTAATGCTCCAGTATTTCTTTCATCGGAGAACCCGTTTTTATAACGGTTTCGGGTTTTATGCCTTCTGCCAGCAAATAACGGCGCGCGTGTTCCGTATATGTCATGTTGATATCGCTGATATGATCAACAATCCTCCTGTTTACTTCCTCCGGGACTCTCTGATCAAAACAACGGTTCCCCGCTTCCATATGAAAAACAGGAATTTTCCGCCTCTTGGCCGATATTGCGCCTAAACAACTGTTAGTATCCCCGAGTAAAAGAAAAGCATCTGGATTTTCCTTCAAAAGAACTTCTTCGGTTTTCGCTATCACATTGCCGATCGTTTGAGCCGTGGTTGCACCTACCGCATCAAGGAAATAGTCGGGTCTTCTTATTTCAAGCTGCTTAAAAAATATTTCATTCAGTTCATAATCATAATTCTGTCCTGAATGTACAAGAATATGGTCAACGTACCTGTCCAGTTCATGAATTACTCTGCAAAGTTTTATAATTTCAGGCCTGGTGCCGACAAGAGTTAATACTTTCATGATTAAATATCCTTTAAGGGTTCAAAGTGAGACCTTTGCATAACACCCCCTTTTGCCCGATTACTGCGTCAGGCTCAAATTTCAATCCTCGAAATACTCGATGTATTCCTGTGGTTAAAATTTTCACCTTCCTTGTACTTGAGCAAAATTGGATGTTCTTCAAAGGTCTCGAAGAACCGGGGGGCTCAGCGTAATAATTCATTATGTTCGGAATAATTCGTGTTATCTTCAATCATCAGGCGATGCTTCTTTAGAAGATCGTGAGTTGCTTTATAATCGAGGACCGTGTCTTCCGAGCTGAATTCTTTTGAAAGAGCATTAGGTTCTTTTTTGCCGTTTTGCCTCAGTTCCGGAAGCATCGGAAGTATGGAATAATAATCTCCTCTTTTTACGCAATGGTTGGCCTCCTCTTCAGATACCATTATTTCGTGCATCTTCTCTCCCGGCCTGATGCCTGTGATTTTTATTTCTATATTTCGTTCGCCTATCAGGGCTTTGGCAATATTTATGACGGAAGAAGAAGGCGCATCCGGAACATAAGTTTCACCCCGGCCTACTTCACTGAGCGCTGTAAAAACAGTATCAACCGCCTGGTCAAGGCTGAGTAGAAACCGGGTCATCTCCGGCACTGTTACCGTAACAGGACCGCCGGTTCTTATCCGATCGTGAAAAAGAGGAATAACCGAGCCGCGTGAAGCAAGGACATTGCCGTATCTGACACAGATAAAACGGGTATCGGGGTTAAGAATATTCGCGGCAATGATTATTCTTTCC
>JAUPLM010000078.1 GCA_030836965.1 Thermodesulfobacteriota bacterium
TCATAGTGGGTTTTTTAGTATCAAGGACAGTGACAGCCGGGCAATTTATACAGTGTGAAGTCCGGCCATATAGAGCATGGTAGCAGGGTTTTCCAACAATGTCTTTTTCCCAGCCCCGATTTGTATCATTATTAATGGCAAGAATATTGAAATCAGGGGAAATTACCAAAATTTTCCTTTTAAAAGCATCTATAGCTTTCAAAAGATATTCATTTTGAATTTTTTGATCCATTCAACTCTCTCAATATCGGTGCGGAGATTATAAAAATACAATTGTATTTATATAATACCGGGAGGAATGATCTTCAGAAACTGAAACAATTGCAGTTAAGTCATAATCACCTTAAAAATGCAATTGAAAGTTTGAAATTTTTTAATGACAAAGATTCATGATTAAGCCGGAATTAAATGAATGACTGCTCAACATAATTTACAAATTTCAGGTATAACGCGCATTAGTAAATTTGTATTATAAGTCTGATGAATCTATTTGATTTTGCAAATATTAAAGATATTTTATCAACTTCCTGGTGGTTTAATTAATTGAATAGATATTTTTGATAGAAGTTTGATGTCCGCTATTTCCTGCAGGTGTCACCAGTGCAATTTACCAAGATTATACTTGACAGGCGAAATAGCTCTTTGTTAATGAATGAGTATTCATTCATAATAATTTATAATCAATTTTCAGTGGGGGATTGTGAACAATAATAAAGTAAAAGGAAATGATAAGTATCACCGCATACTGGAGGCTGCTGTAAAGGTATTTGCCGAACAGGGTTTTTACCAATCGACAATATCACAGATTGCACGCGAGGCAGGAGTTGCCGATGGTACCATATATTTATATTTTAAAAATAAAGACGATATCCTTGTTCAGTTTTTTAACTACAAAACAAAGCAGGTTTTTGACAGTTTCAGAGAAGAGGTCGGAAAGGCCGATAACAGCTTTGAAAAGCTTAGAAATCTGATACGCCGCCATCTTGAAGAATTTCAAAATGACAGGAACATGGCAGTTTTATATCAGGCTGAGACGCATCAGAACAGCCGGCTTGTTGAAGAGCAGATAAAAGAAATGTCGAAGTTGTATCTTGATATTGTTTCTGAAATTGTGGAGAGGGGTCAGGACGAAGGGAATATACGCAAAGACCTTTATGTCGGCCTTGTTAAGAGGTTTATACTTGGAGGTGTTGACGAGGTAATAAATACATGGTTGCATTCGGAAGGTAAATACGATCTTGTGTCAATGGCCGATCCTCTCGTAGATCTGTTTATAAGAGGAATAGGCAATCTGGTTAAAATATCGGACGAAAATTCTAAAAAGAATAACCTATAATTATTATATAAGGAGAAATCTATTATGGCACAGTTAATAGCCGATAGAAGGGATGTTGATTTTGTTCTTCATGAACAATTGCAGGTTTCAGAACTCAGTAAACATGAAAAGTATATGGAATTCAGCAAAAAAACAATTGATATGATTATATCGGAGGCGCGTAATCTTGCTGTAAAGGAAGTGCTTCCGACACAGAAATTGGGAGACAGGGAAGGGTGCAGACTAGATAACGGCAAGGTAAGCGTACCCGAAAGTTTTCACAGAGCTTATGAACTGATCAAGGAGGGGGAATGGATCGCCATGACGGAAGACCCCGAATGGGGAGGGCAGGGGATGCCCAAAACTGTAGCTCTGGCCGCTGGTGACTATCTTGTAGGTGCGAACTATGCGTTCATGATGTACGGTGGGCTGACACATGGCGCCGGGAAGCTGATTGACGCATTTGGAACAGATAAGCAGAAAAAACTTTTTTTAAAAAAGATGTATACCGGTGAATGGTGCGGGACGATGCTTCTTACAGAACCCGAGGCCGGTTCTGATGTCGGAGCGCTCACAACCAGCGCAAAAAGAAATGACGATGGTACATACTCAATAATCGGCAACAAAATATTTATTTCAGGCGGCGAGCATGATCTTGCTGAAAATATAATCCATCCGGTTCTTGCCAGAATTGAGGGAGCCCCGGCCGGTACGAAGGGAATTTCTTTATTTCTTGTGCCCAAAGTATGGGTAAACGACGACGGAAGCCTCGGTGAATTCAATGACGTAGTTTGTACCGGGATAGAAGAAAAAATGGGTATCCATGGAAATGCCACATGTTCACTTGCACTGGGCGGAAAAGGTAAATGCCGCGGAACCCTGCTTGGCGAAGAGAACAAGGGAATGCGGGCGATGTTTCTTATGATGAATGAGGCGCGTCAGCTTGTCGGCCTTCAGGGTTTTACCTGCGCGTCTTCATCTTACATGTATGCCGTTAACTATGCGAGACAGCGTGTTCAGGGGAAAAATCTGCTTCAGATGATGGATGCGAATGCGCCGTCGGTTCCTATTATACAGCACCCTGATGTGCGCCGCCAGCTTATGATAATGAAAGCCTATGTTGAGGGCATGAGGAGCTTGATTTATTATTCCGGTTTTTGTGCGGACAAGATGGAAACTGCAAGCGATGAAGGAGAAAAAGCAAAGTGTCAGGGGCTTATTGAAGTGCTTACACCTATACTTAAAGCATATATAACCGACAAATCCTTCGAGGTGTGCAGCCATGGCATTCAGGTTTACGGAGGATACGGCTTTATCAAAGAGTATCCGGTTGAACAGTTGTTAAGAGACTGCAGAATCACAATGATTTATGAGGGAACAAACGGGATTCAGGCGATGGACCTTCTAGGACGCAAGCTTGGCATGAACAAGGGAAAGCCTGTTATGGATCTTTTCAGTGAAATTCAGAAGACTATTGCAGCTGCAAAGGGAATTCACGGACTTGAAAAACTTGCTGAAGATGTTGAAAAATCATTGAATAAACTCGGAGAAGTTGCCATGCATATAGGCGCTACAGCGATGTCGCCCAAAGTCATGACCGCATTTGCCTTTGCATATCCGTTCCTCGAAGCTGCCGGCGATGTAATAATGGCGTGGATGCTTCTCTGGAGAGCTGTAATTGCCGCCCCGAAACTTGAAAAATTGATAGGCAGCACCGGTCTTGAGGAGGGCATCAATTATCTGGAAAGGCGGGCAAAAATTGAAAAAGACAAAAATGCCGCATTCTACGAAGGCCAAATCAAGAGCGCGGAGTTTTTCATCAATGCAATGCTTCCTCTAACCTTCGGTAAGATGAAAGCAATTCAGAAAGCAAGCAGCGCAGCCATTGAAATTCCGGAAGTTTCGTTCGGAGGTTAATTTATTTATTATAAAGGACCTGCTTCCCGTAGCCCATGCCTTTTAATGCGGAGCCGGGGGAAGCATTCAACCTTAAAACTGGGAGATGGAAAATGCCTCAAAGAAAAATTTTTTCGGGTGGTGAATTTCTTGTTTCAGAAATTTTACCCGGAGAAGTATTTGCCCCTGAAGATTTCAGCCGGGAACACAGGATGATTTACGGCACTGCAAATGACTTCGTAAAAAAAGAGATTCTGCCGAATATAGAACTCATAGAGGAAAAAGATGAATCATTTGTCCGCTCCCTCTTCCGGAAAACAGGTGAAATTGGTCTGAATGGAATTGATATTCCGGTCGAATACGGCGGGGAAGGGATGGACAAAATAAGCACCTGCCTTGTAACTGAAGCGATGGGAGCGGGTGCGTCTTTTGCTGTTTCCCATTCTTCGCATACGGGGATAGGAACTCTTCCGATTATTTTCTTCGGTAATGAGGAGCAAAAAAAAAGGTATCTTCCAAAACTTGCTACAGGGGAGATAATTGCGGCTTATTGTCTGACTGAATCAAGTGCGGGCTCGGACGCCCTTAACTCGCAGGCAACCGCTGTGCTTTCTCCTGACGGCAGAAATTATATTTTAAACGGAGAAAAAATATTCATTACAAACGGCGGCTGGGCTGATGTTTTTATAATTTATGCAAAAGTGGACGGCCATAAATTCACCGGTTTTATTGTGGAGCGCACTTTCCCTGGTGTATCGAGCGGACCCGAAGAAAGGAAAATGGGAATAAAAGGATCTTCCACCACATCGGTGATTTTAAAAGATTGTGCTGTTCCTGTTGAGAACCTCCTTTTTACAATCGGCCAGGGACACAAGATCGCATTCAATGTTCTAAATGTCGGCCGCCTGAAGCTTGGGGCAAGCGTGGTTGGTCCGAGCAAGACCGCAATAGCCGAAGCGGCAAAATATGCCAATATCAGAGAACAATTCGGGAAAAAGATAAGCTCGTTCGGTATGATTAAAAGCAAACTGGCAGATATGAGTATAAGGACGTACATGGCCGAATCACTTGCTTATCGTACCGCTGCTGCTATTGAAGACAAGCTTGGCGTTCTGGATGAAAGAGCAAAAAAAGACGGAACAGAGAATGCCAAAGCTATAGAAGAATACGCTATAGAGTGTTCTATAGCAAAGATATTCGGGAGTGAGTGCCTTGATTTTTGTGCGGATGAACTTGTCCAGATATTCGGAGGAAACGGATATATAGCTGAATATCCGGCTGAGCGTATATACAGGGATTCAAGAATCAACAGGATTTTTGAAGGGACAAACGAAATTAACCGCCTGTTGATTCCCGGAACATTCATAAAAAGAGGGTTGCAGAACAGGATCCCGGTCATGGATGCCCTGAAAACAATTGAGAATGAAATAAAGGCATATGATCCGGATAATATTTTAATGAATGATTCTCCTCTTGCTATACAGAGACACACGGTTGAATTGTGTAAAAAAATGCTTCTTTTTGCCACAAGTTCCGCTTTAAACAAACTTATGGCAAATATTGGAGAAGAACAGGAAATTATGGCTCTGCTTGCTGATATAATAATTAGAATATTTGCCATGGAAAGCGGTCTTTTGAGGGCTGAAAAGCTTTCTGTTTCAAAGGGTGAAAAGAAAGCTGAATACCATATTGCAGCAGTCAAGGTTTATATAAATGATGCTGTTCCGGAAATAGCCGCTATGACAAGGCAGATCTTTGCTTTTATAGAAGAGGGCGATGCTCTTGCTGCAAAATATAAAATGGTTGACAAACTTTCCGCCAAACGTCCTGTTAATACTATTCCCTTGAGGCGCTTTATTGCCGAAAAAGTTATCAAGGGTCAGAAATATCCTTTTTAATCTATCTAAACAGAAAATAGGCGGACTTGTTACAAGTCCGCCTTTTTACTTTTATATTTTCCCATTTCAGCTATTTATTTACAACCGATTCAGCTCTTAAATTCTTTTTCAGTACCTTCCCCACGTTTGTTTTTGGGAGCTCTTTCCTGAATTCAAATTCGGCAGGGAGTTTATATGTAGCCAGGCTTTTTTTGCAATGCTCAAGCAACTCCTCTTTTGTTACCGTTTCTCCTTCTTTTAATACTATAAAAACTTTAACAGCTTCTCCGCGGACCGGATGAGGGATGCCAATTACTGTGGCTTCCTGCACCTTGGGGTGTTCGAATAATACCTCTTCTACATCGCGGGGATATACATTATATCCGCCCGATATTATCATGTCTTTTTTCCGGTCTACGATGAAAAAATATCCATCATCATCCATTTTTGCTATGTCACCGGTGTGAAGCCACCCATCTGCCAGTGTATTTGCGGTTTCTTCCGGCATGTTCTTGTAGCCTTTCATAACCTGGGGGCCTTTAACGATTAGTTCGCCTATTTCACCCACGGGCAGGTCGGTTTTGCCGTCGTTTAAATCCACTATTCTGCTTTCAGTGTCGGATATGGGCAGTCCAATACTCCCAACCTTGCGTTTTCCGCCTGCGAAAGGATTAACATGTGTAACAGGTGATGATTCGGTCATTCCAAACCCCTCAACAATAACCGCTCCGGTCTTCTTTTCAAAATCTCTGATAACCTCAACCGGAAGAGGGGCACTTCCGGAGAAGCAGCCTTTTATTGAGGTCATATCGGTCTTGTTAATTCCCGGATTATTGAGCATGCCTATATACATTGTCGGGACAAGGGGTGCAAATGTCGGTCTGAATTTACCTATCGCTT
Source organism: Thermodesulfobacteriota bacterium (assembly GCA_030836965.1). Taxonomy (GTDB): domain Bacteria; phylum Desulfobacterota; class Desulfobacteria; order Desulfobacterales; family RPRI01; genus RPRI01. The sequence goes on from JAUPLM010000078.1 coordinate 5,989, forward strand.
CAAGAAGCGGTTCCGGCTGTGGTTTTGGAACGAGAATATCGCCCCAGCCCATATATATGGAGAAATTCATTGCAACAGTAAGACCGAATACATGGAAAAAGGGCAATGCGCCCAGCATTATCTCTTCGCCCCTGTTGAATTTCGGG
>JAUPLM010000079.1 GCA_030836965.1 Thermodesulfobacteriota bacterium
AGTACGTGGAGCCGGCTTCAAAAGAGACCATCCCGATTATGCATGATATTCCTTTTTTTGCGCACCAGATGTTCTGGGTTATGCGTAACAAGGGGATTATTGATCCTGAGATCATAGATGAATACATAGCGCGGGACGGCTATTTCGGCGTTGCAAAAGCTCTTAAGGAGATGACTTCCGATCAGATAATAGAAGAGGTAAAAACCTCGGGCTTGAGGGGCAGGGGAGGAGCCGGTTTTTCAACCGGTTTAAAATGGCAGTTTGCCAAAGCAAGCCCCGGTGATGTCAAGTATGTCATTTGCAATGCCGATGAAGGCGATCCGGGCGCTTTCATGGACAGAAGTGTTCTTGAGGCCGATCCTCATTCCGTTCTCGAGGGAATGATTATTGCCGCAAAAGCCATCAATTCACACCAGGGTTATATTTATGTGAGGACTGAGTATCCGCTTGCCATAAAAAGGCTTGAAATAGCGATAAAACAGGCAAGGGAATACGGACTTCTTGGAAATGACATACTCGGTTCTGGTTTTGATTTTGACGTTGAAATATATCAGGGTGCGGGAGCGTTTGTGTGCGGCGAAGAGACTGCCCTGATGCGCTCAATAGAGGGCAAGCGGGGAATGCCAAGACCCCGGCCGCCGTTTCCTGCGCATAAAGGGCTGTGGGAGAAACCGAGTATATTGAACAATGTGGAAACACTGGCAAACATTGCTCAGATCATCGTAAACGGCGGGAAATGGTATGCGAGTGTAGGAACTGAAACCAGCAAGGGAACGAAAGTATTCGCCCTGTCGGGTGCTGTAAACAATATCGGTCTTGTTGAAGTTCCTATGGGGACGACTTTGAGGACCATAATTTATGACATCGGCGGGGGCATTCCGAAAAAAAAGAAATTCAAGGCTGTTCAGCTCGGAGGTCCTTCGGGGGGATGCGTCCCTGAGGAGTACCTTGATACTCCTGTCGATTACGAGGCTATAGCCAAGGTCGGGGCAATCATGGGCTCCGGAGGCGCTATCGTCATGGATGAAAGCACCTGCATGGTGGATATGGCCAGATTTTTCATGGATTTCATTCAGGACGAGTCATGCGGAAAGTGTACTCCGTGCCGGGAGGGAACGCGCCGTATACTGGAAATTCTGAACAGAATATGCGGAGGCGAGGGTGTTGCGGAAGACATTGAAACCCTCAAAAGTCTCTCATATATCATAAAAGATTCGGCTTTGTGCGGTCTCGGCCGGACCGGTCCGAATCCGGTGCTTTCCACATTAAGATATTTTATTGACGAATATAATGCTCATATTTTCGAAAAAAGATGTCCTGCGAAACGTTGCGTCGCACTTCTGAAATTTGAAATTGATCCTGAAATATGCACAAAATGCGGTCTCTGTTTCAAGAGTTGTCCTTCCGATGCAATTGAGTGGAAAAAGAAGGAAGTTGCAAAAATAGATAAGAGCAAGTGCGTAAAATGCCTGACCTGTTTTGACAGGTGCAGATTTGGCGCAATTTCTTAGGCACCCCTTGAGATAAAACCCCGATTTTCAGGCCGGAGAATTAAAGATTTCGGGGCACGGAAAACAAGCAACGGCCTGAATATTGCTAAATGAGAGTTATTCAATATTCAATGCTCTCAAAATAAAGCACACGGAGAGAAAATCATGTATGAAGCCATTTTAATGATGGGAGGCCTTGGACTTGGAATAGGTTGCTGCCTGGCTGTGGCATCCAAAGTATTTTATGTGTATGTTGACCCGTTGATCGAGGCTGTTGAAGGCGCACTCCCGGGAGCAAATTGCGGTGGGTGCGGTTTACCGGGTTGCAGTGCAAATGCCCAGGCCATTGTGGAAGGGAAATCAACTCCTGCTTCATGTGTGGCAGGCGGCCCTGAAATCGGTGAAGCAATCGCAAAAATCATGGGAGTTTCATTTGAAGCGAGAGAACCTGATATTTCAAGGCCGGGATGTACATATGGGATGGAAAAAGCGGACATTAAATATATATATGACGGATTAAGCGACTGCCGGGCTGCCGTTCTTTTCAGCGGAGGGATGAAGGTATGCAATATCGGCTGCATCGGGCTCGGAACCTGTAAAAAGGCATGCATGTTCGGTGCAATCTCAATGGGAAAAGACGGCCTTCCGGTTATTGATAATAAGCTATGTACAGGGTGCGGAGCCTGTGAACGGGTTTGCCCGAAGCACATAATCACCCTTTCATCTGTTACAAGACGAATTTTGCATGAATACACGACCGAAGATTGCACAACACCATGCCAGAGAAGCTGCCCCGCAGGTATAGATATCAGGGAATATATCAGGCAGATTGAACTTAAAGATTATCACAGAGCTGTCCAGATTATCAAAGAGAGAAATCCTTTTCCCACCGTGATAGGAAGAATCTGTCCGCGCCCGTGCGAGTTGAATTGCAGACGAAAATATATTGATGAGCCGGTAGCTATTAATTATCTGAAACGATTCGCGGCTGATTATGAGAAAGAAAGCGGTGAACGCATACTTCCTTACAAGGCGCCATCGACAGGCAGAAAGCTGGCCGTGATTGGTGGTGGAGCAGAGGGCTTGTCCGCGGCTTTCTTTTCCGCCCGTCTTGGGCATGAGGCGGTTGTTTTTGAAGCATCGGAAAAACTCGGAGGATTGCTGAGGAGTGCTATTGCATCAAACAGGCTTCCGCATGAGGTGCTTGACTGGGATATTGAAGGAATTATTGAGATGGGCGTTACTGCAAGGACAGGCATGCTGCTTGGCAGGGACTATACGGTAAGCTCTCTTTTGTCTGAAGGATATGAAGCCGTTTTTGTTGCAACTGGCGGATGGGACAGCAGACTGGTGAGAGGAATGACTGATGCTTCGGGAGAAGAGATTATGGGTTGCTCTCTTCTTATCGATTTCATAAAAAATGGGAAGAATGTTGATTTTAAGAGCGGAGAAGGGGTTCCATTCGGGAAAGATGTCGTTATTGCCGGAGGAGATAAACTCGCCATAGAAGCGGCCGGTATTTGCAGGAAACTGGGAGCTGAAAGAGTAACTATAATGTTCAGGGAATCAAAAGATGATATCCGGTTTAAGGAGATTGATTTTGATGCTAAGGAGCTTGAAGGAGTCAATATTATATTCAGATCCGGCATTGTTCGTATGTTTGGAGAAGATAACGAATTAACGCAGCTTGAGTATGTCGATCTTGATTCATTAAGTCTGAGA
>JAUPLM010000080.1 GCA_030836965.1 Thermodesulfobacteriota bacterium
TCCCCGTCTTTCGGCTACCTGCTCGCGGCTCTGCAATTTTTTCAACCCGGTAATAGTTGCCTTCACGACATTATGGGGATTATGAGATCCCATGCACTTCGTAAGGATGTTCTGGACACCTACGGCTTCAAGAACCGCCCTGACCGCTCCGCCTGCAATCAGCCCGGTGCCTTTGGATGCGGGCTTTAACATAACCCTGCCTGCTCCGAATTTGCCTATAACTTCGAAAGGTATTGTTCCCTCCGTAAGAGGAACGCTTATCATATTCTTCTTTGCCTGGTCCACGCCTTTCCGGATTGCTTCCGGGACTTCTCCGGCTTTTCCAAGGCCGCATCCAACGCTGCCTTCTCCGTCGCCTACAACAACGATGGCGCTGAAACTGAACCTGCGGCCACCCTTTACGACTTTTGCCACCCGGTTAATATGAACCACTTTATCGATCAACTGATTATCGCCTGCATCCTGTTTGAACAAGGGCCTGCCTCCTTCACTAATAATAAAAGACTAGAAATCCAAACCGGCTTCACGCGCGCCGTCCGATACCGCCTTGATGCGGCCGTGATACAAAAACCCGTTACGGTCAAAAACAACCTTTTTATACCCTTTTTCAATCGCACGGGCGGCTATTGTCTTTCCGACCCGGCCTGCCGTGGCGGTTTTCTTTTCTCCGCCGGACTCCCCGGCAACGGCCTTTTCAGTGCTCGATGCAGAAACAAGTGTATTACCGGTAGTATCGTCTATTATCTGTGCATAAATGTGTTTTGCGCTTCTAAAGACGCACAACCGGGGACGCGCCTCTGTTCCGGTAAGTTTTTTCCGGATTCTTTTTTTTCTCTTCAACCGTGCCTGCACTTTAATATCTTGTGACCCCATATTTTATTTCCTTTTATTTCGTACCCGTCTTTCCAGCTTTCTTCTGAATGCGCTCTTCGGAATATTTTATACCTTTTCCCTTGTACGGTTCAGGTGGTTTTAATTTCCTTATCGAAGCGGCAGCCAGCCCGAGTTTTTCCTTATCAATCCCGGAAAGCTTAACAATCGTATTCTTCTCAACAGCCGCGCTGATGCCGTCGGGAAGATCGAAAACAACCGGATGCGAAAAACCGAGACTAAAAACTATGCTTTTACCTTTAAGCTCCGCGCGGTACCCTATGCCGTTTATTTCAAGAACCCGCTCAAATCCCTTGTTGACGCCGGTTATCATATTATTGACAAGGCTTCTTGTAAGACCCTGTAAAGCCCTTCCCGACCTGTCATCCGAGATTGTCGAAACATTGATAAAGCCGCCTTCAATCTTCAAATCTATGTCCGGATGAATTTCAATGGTCAGAGAGCCCTTTTCCCCGGCAACGGTTATCGCCTTATCCTTGTATGAAATCCTGGTTTTATCGGGAACCTGAATCGGTTTTTTTCCTACACGAGACATCTGTTACTCCTCTTTTCTTACCAAACCTTGCAGAGGACTTCGCCTCCAAGTTTTTCTTTGGCAGCCTTCTTATCCGTCATTACGCCTTTTGAAGTGGATAAAACGGCAAGGCCCATGCCGCTGAATACCGGTTTCAACTCATTGCTTTTCACATATGTTCTTCGACCCGGTTTGCTGATTCTTTCCAAACCGAAAATAGCGCTGTTACGGTCCTGACCGTACTTAAGGTAGATCCGTAAAATCCCCTGCTTTTCGTCTTTTAAGAATTTATAATTCTTTATAAATCCCTCATTCTTAAGGACCTTCGCCAACTCGGTCTTCAGCTTAGACCCCGGAATATCAACACTGTTGAATTTCGCCTTTCCGGCATTCCTTATACGGGTCAACATGTCCGCTATTGGATCACTCATTGCCATTCTTTTCTCCGATCTTTATAACCGTATCAAATAAGTTATAAACAAAAAACAAATCCATAAAAATTTATTTACCAGCTGGATTTAATAACCCCGGGGAGTTTACCCGCTGAGGCAAGATTTCTGAAACAAATACGGCAAATTCCAAATTTTCTGATATAGGCCCGCGGCCTTCCGCAAATAGGGCATCTGTTATATGCCCTTACACTGAATTTAGGTTTACCATTAGCCTTATTTCTAAGCGCCTGCTTCGCCAAATCATCCTCCTTATAAACTTTTTACCCGGGATATCAAACAGTAAAGTTCAAAACTATATTAAGCCGCTGTCTATAAATAACCATCAAATTGAAATGCCGTGACCGGCATAAGCAGCCCAAATAAAAATGGACGGAAATGGTTATTCCGTAACGGCTCCTAACTCTTGAAAGGCATTCCAAGCAGCCTTAAAAGCTCTTTGCCTTCTTCATCCGTTGCTGCGTTCGTAACAATGCAAACATTCAGCCCTTTGATTTTTTCTATCTTATCATAATCGATCTCGGGAAAAATGATATGCTCCTTTATTCCGAGCGTATAGTTTCCAAAGCCGTCAAAAGCTTTATTGGATACTCCCCTGAAATCTCTTACACGCGGAAGTGCCGTGTTAAGAAGCTTGTCCAGAAAATCATACATGCGTTCTTTCCGGAGCGTGACCATACATCCGATGGGCATCCCGATTCTCAGCTTAAAAGCAGCGATGGATTTTTTTGAGCGGGTAACGACAGGTTTCTGTCCTGTTATAATCTTAAGCTCATCCACAGCCGCGTCAAGCAATTTTATATTATGAATTGCCTCTCCAAGTCCTATATTAAGAACTACCTTTTCAAGTTTAGGAACCTGCATCCTGTTCCCATATTTAAAGGTTTCAATCAGCCTTGGGACAACCTCTTTGTCATAATAAAGTTTTAGCCGTGCCATTATATTCC
>JAUPLM010000081.1 GCA_030836965.1 Thermodesulfobacteriota bacterium
CTGCATTTGGAGTAGGCGTCGATTTCTCCGGTGAGATGATAAAACGCGCTTCCGGAAAACATGAAAATCTTTTCTTTATGTGTGCCGATGCCCATGAGGTAGCGTTCAAGGTTAAATTTGATGTAATAATCCTGTCCGATCTTGTCAACGATTTGTGGGATGTTCAGCAAACATTCGAAAATGTGCGGAAATTATCCCATCCCGGAACGCGTATTGTAATTAATTATTTCAACAACCTCTGGCGGATTCCGCTCGGCATGGTGAAAAGACTGGGGCTCGGCCATTTGGTTCTTGAACAAAACTGGTTGTCTCCGGATGATATTTCAAATCTGCTGAGGTTGTCCGGTCTTGAGATCATAAAACGCGGAAGCCATATAATTCTTCCTCTCTATTTTCCGCTTATTTCAGGTTTTGCAAACAGATATGTTGCGCGTTTTTTCCCTTTCAGCTGGTTTGCGCTTACAAATATTGTCGTTGCAAGGCCCGAACCGGTATCCAGCAGAACCGGGTCAGAAATTGGTCTCTCTGTTTCAGTAATTGTGCCGGCACGAAATGAAGCAGGGAATATTGAAGAGATAATAAAAAGAATACCGGATTTGGGAAAAGAAACGGAAATTATTTTTGTTGAAGGGCATTCAAATGACGGGACATATGGAATTGCCGAAAGAATGCTCAAAAAATACCCTGACAGGAATATAAAAATCTTCCGGCAGAATGGAAAGGGAAAGGGAGATGCCGTTCGTCTTGGTTTTGAAAAAGCCCGCGGCGATATACTCATGATTCTTGATGCCGATATGACAGTACCTCCGGAAGTGTTGCCCCGTTTTTATGAAGCGATTATCTCCGGAAAAGGTGAATTTATTAACGGAGTGCGTCTTATCTATCCGATGGAAAATGAGGCGATGAGATTTTTTAATATCGCAGGCAATAAATTTTTCAGTCTGGTGTTTTCATGGCTTCTCGGACAGCCGGTAAAAGACACACTCTGCGGTACCAAAGTTCTCTTCAGGAAAGACTACGAACTGATTTCAGCGAACCGAGGATATTTTGGGGATTTTGACCCTTTTGGGGATTTCGACCTTCTGTTCGGGGCAGCAAAACTCAATCTTAAGATTGCAGAACTTCCCCTGCGTTACAGGTCCAGAACCTATGGAGAAACAAACATTGATCGGTGGCGGCACGGATGGCTTCTTCTTAAGATGGTATTTTTTGCCGCCAGAAGAATAAAATTTATATGACCGGGATGTTGATAAAATTCATAAAATCATGTTTGACTCATCCGTATGTCCGCGGAGTTGATATCGATTCATCCGAAGCGGCCGTTCTGAGATCCGGGATAATAAAAGAGAAGGTCTTTTTAAGAAGAGTATATGAAGAATTCTATAAGATGATTTTACAGGCATTACCTGCCGGTTGCACGAAGCTTTTTCTTGAAATCGGTTCAGGGGGAGGTTTTTTAAAAGAATATCTGACTGATTTAATATCTTCGGAAATTCTGGAAATTCCCTCGGTTGATGCTGTTCTTGACGCAACTCTTCTTCCTTTTAAGAAAAACACTCTTGGCGGGATTATAATGGTCAATGTTTTCCATCATATTCCGAATGCTGATTCTTTTTTCAGGCAGGCCTCTTATTGTGTAAGTAAAGGTGGCGTAATAGTCATGGTTGAGCCGTGGATTACAAGATGGTCTGAATTCATATATAAACGTCTGCATCATGAGCCTTTCGACAAAAACACAGAAAAATGGAATCTCCAGGAAGGTGGCCCGCTGTCACATGCAAATTCCGCACTTCCGTGGATTGTTTTCGAACGTGACAGGGCAATGTTCGAGGAAAAATATCCCGATTGGAAAATCAGGAAAATTATTTTACATACACCATTTTGCTATCTTTTATCCGGCGGAGTATCTATGCGCAGCCTCATGCCCGGCTTTCTCTTTCCAGTTATCCGGGAAATGGATAAAATTACGCAGAAATGGATCAAATCCTGGGCTATGTTTGCATTAATTGTTATTGAGAGAAAAGATGGTAAAAATATCGGAATTTAACAGCTGTTGTCAAAAAACCACTTTAACCGGGTACAGGATATTAATATGTATAGCCATCTTTACAATGTCATTTTCTGTATATCATAAGATCATAAACCATGAATTTATTTCTTTTGACGACAATATTTATGTTACAGACAATGCTACTGTAAAAAAAGGAATAAGTCTTAACGGTATTTTGTGGGCCTTTAAATTTACTGACAGCAAAAGTCAGGCATACTGGCATCCTGTGACATGGCTGTCTCATATGCTCGACTGTCAACTGTTTGATTTAAATGCCGGGATGCATCATCTGACAAGTCTTCTTTTACATTCGGCAAACAGTCTTCTGCTGTTTTATATTCTGACATATGTTACAGGAGATCTGTGGCGATGCGCTTTTGTTGCAGCCCTGTTTGCATTGCATCCGGTGAACGTGGATTCGGTTGCGTGGATAGCGGAAAGAAAGAATGTTTTGAGTACATTTTTCTGGATGCTTACCATGCTTTCCTACGTATATTATACAAGACGACCGAATGTTATAAGGTATTTTGTTCCGATAACATTTTTCATTCTCGGCCTTCTTTCGAAACCGATGCTTGTTACTCTTCCGTTTGTTTTGCTTCTTTTTGACTATTGGCCTCTCAAAAGATTTGAGTTTGGACAGCCTGGATTATGGAGGAGGTCGATTTTCCCTATAATACTTGAAAAAATTCCTTTTTTTATTTTATCTTTTGTTTCAGTTATTCTTTCATCGGTTTCTTTGAAGCGGATAGGGAACCTGACTTCAGCCGGTCTTGTACCCATGACCCTTCGCCTTGAAAATGCAATAGTTTCCTATGCAGCTTATATAGGTAAAATGGTATGGCCGTCGGAACTTTCGATTTATTA
>JAUPLM010000082.1 GCA_030836965.1 Thermodesulfobacteriota bacterium
AAAACAGATTGTAAAGAGCGCCGTCAAAACTGACATTTTACTGAATTTCATCTGTTCCTCCTTTCATTAATGCCTTTTCCGATTTATTTGCCCAAAAAAAGAACTATGTTCATTAGCCAAAGGTTATTCAGGAGTTACATTACAGCTATGGGTTTTTTTGTCAAGAAAAAACCTGAATAGACCGCCGGAAAAAATGCCTCTCGGCATCAAATACCGGTGCTTAACGCCCTGTCCAGTAACCATCCGGGTCGAGTTCCCTAAGCATTTTAAGTTCATGTTCCGTAGGGACGGGAGTCTCTTCAAGCGTATCAGCCGTCTTAAGCGGCCAGCCCGTATTATCAAGAATGTTCCGGAGAGTTACACCGGGATGAATTGAAACAAGAAGCATCTCTTTTGAAACGGGATCGAATTTCATGATTCCGCTGGATGTTATAACGGCAGACGGACCGCCTCCGGGAAGTCCCGACTTTTCACGCCATCCGGCTCCGTTCCCGTACCCCGGAGAAGTAATATAATCGACCTTCGAAACAAACCTGTGCTTCTCATGCGCCATTATGATTATGTGCCTTCCGGCAAGACCGGCGAGATCGCATGCCCCGCCGCTCCCCGGGAGCCTTGTAGCGATTTTTCCTGAATTCATGATGTAGCTTGTGTTTAAATTCCCGAAACGGTCGACCTGGGCTCCTCCTATGAAACTGACATCAACGGTTCCGTTTTGAAGGAGTCCCATTACATCGGATGTGTCGGAAAGCCATTTTGCCCTGAAAAGATTCGGAAGATCTCCCATAGTAAGAATCGGTTCAGGCGCCGGCGTATCGCGCACAATTCCAAGCTCGTAAACTCCGACTGCATCCGGGGCATGAGTCCGTTTGGCTAGAAGAAATCCTAGCAGCGGAAGCCTCATGCCTACGAAAACAACCTCCCCGTCTGCGATTTCACGCGCGGCGGCAGTAACCATAAGCTCGGAAAGAGTGTATTCTGCTGTATCAGTAGCCATAATTGACAGGTTCAGAGATCATCTGTTTTCGTAACTTAAGTTTTGATATTCGTTCTTTTCCCAGCAGCCTTAGATAATCATCGCTGTTTTTGATATTATCAACCCGGAGCCTGAGCCATTTTTCAAATACCTCTGGAGTTTTGCTATCATTGCGGTATTCAATGAATGCGTCATGATCCCTGTTATAATAACCCGGAACAGGGGAAGGGTGAGCTCCCCAGGGAACATGTACTACTGCATTGACACGAAAGCCCGGGGTTATGACACGATTCGGGTCACTTTCTATAACATAAGGAGAAACGATCTCCTCTGCGGTAATTATAATATGCCGGCTTGATAGGCATGCCTCTCTCGTCACACCGAGATTGCCCCACAGATGAGCGTTCCCGTATTCGTCGGATCGCTGAGCATGTATAATTGCAACATCGGGATTAATTGCGGAAACAGCGGTAAGTAAAATACCCGTAAAAGGGCAGGTGATTTTTTTCAGGGATTGATTCGTTTTGTAAAGGTCGCTTCCCAGAGCGGTAAACGCCGGCATGAAGGGCACTCCCATTGCTCCCGCCTTAAGAGCCATGGAGATGGTAAGGTTTGAATGATCTTCCGTTTCGAGGGTTCCTTCTTCCGCTGCACGCCTGAAGTTATATGAAGAACCTGTTATAACGTTGCCGATCCAGGCGGCCCTTGTTTTCCGGACGCATCCGGCTCCGATCAGCATGTCGAACAGTATATCCGATATAGGGCCGATTAAGGTGAGATTTTTTTTCCTCTGCCTTATTATTTCATGGCCGGCAGCGAAAGGAATCAGGGTTTCGAGAGAAGTGCCCATTACAGCTTCTGCGCCGTCAGGCACATACTGTTTTATGGCTTCGGAAAGGCTCATCAGTTTGGAAGCAGGCGCCATTTTCGATCCTTATGAGATTTTATGAATTCGGAAAAAACCATATGCGAACGGATTTGAGATTTTTGGGAAATAGGTTTTTAAATTGCTTAAGCGTTAAAATCACAAGCCTTTGAGGGCGTTAGCCCATACCTTCTTGCGATTTAGCGAAGTAATTTAAAAATCCCCAAAAAGCTCATTAAGATAGCATATTTGGATTTTTTGCGAGACCATCAACTTTACAGGCTGTTTAAAAATATCGGAACGGCAGTTACGAGTCAAGGGATAAAGTTATTTTGCAACGGTATCTTTTAAAACAAAAAAAGCCCAGGTTAAGAAACCCGGGCTTTTTATATTTATAAAGGTCAGATGTTTTAATTATTCAGGAATCGGCATCCGTCGCTTTTTCCGCAACCGGTTCTGCGCCGCTTTTTTCAGGCGCAGAAACAGCTTTCGCTTCCTTTTTTGCTTTGGCAGGTTTTTGGACTCCGGCTTTTTTCTTAACGGGAGCTTTTGCTTTTTTTCTGGTTGCCTCTTTCTTTTTGCTCTTTTCCGGGGCTATCAGTTCAACTATGGAAACCGGCGCGGCATCCCCTGGACGCCTTCCGTCCTTTACTATCCTTGTATATCCTCCGGATACGGAGCCGAAACGTTCGGAAGCTTCCGCGAAAAGCTTATGAACAACATCCTTTTCCCTTACGATGGCAAGGGCCTGGCGCCTTGCATCAAGGTCACCCTGTTTGGCAAGCGTTACAATTTTATCCGCCCAGCGCTTAAGTTCTTTTGCCTTTACATCGGTCGTGCGGATGCGGTCATATTTAAACAGAGATGTTACCATGTTTCTGAACATCGCATCCCTGTGGCTGCTAGTTCTTCCTAATTTTATACCTGCGTTTCGATGTCTCATATAACAGTTTATTCTCCTTCTGTCTTGTCTTCTTCAGGAGGCATAAATCCTTCCAGTTTCATACCCAGAGAAAGGCCCATTTCATTCAATACTTCCTTGATCTCGTTCAGGGATTTTCTTCCGAAATTCTTGGTCTTGAGCATTTCCGCTTCCGTCTTGCTGACAAGCTGATATATCTTCAGTATATCGGCGTTCTTCAGGCAATTTGCGCTTCTAACGGAAAGTTCAAGCTCTTCAACACTCCGGTAAAGATTTTCATTAAACTGGGGCTTCTGCCGTTTGTCTGCTTTCTTCTCCGCTTCAGGCTCAAGCTTTTCATCAAAATTGATGAATATCGTCATCTGTTCTTTTAATATTTTTGCCGAATATGAAACCGCATCCTCAGGCGAAATACTGCCGTCGGTCCATACCTCCATCGTAAGCTTGTCATAATCGGTTCTCTGTCCGACACGGGCGTTTCCTACCACATAGTTTACGCGCTTAATGGGTGAAAATACGGCGTCAATCGGAATAGTTCCTACGGGTGCGTTTTCATCCTTGTTCGCTTCCGACAGGGAGTAACCTTTCCCCAACTTTATCGTCATGGTCGCTTTTAAAACCGCGTTTTCAGACAGAGTAGCGATATGAAGATCAGGATTTAAAACTTCACATTTACCGTCATCACTTAGAATATCCCGGGCAGTTAAATTACATTCACCCTTTGCGTCTATCCGCACGGTTTTCGGATTATTATCCGCAACCCTGAACCGCGCATCTTTAAGATTAAGAATAATTTCCGATACATCTTCAAGTACGCCCGGTATCACGCTGAATTCATGAAAAACGGAATCGAACTTTATTGATACTATGGCTGCGCCATAAAGCGAGGAAAGTATTATACGCCTTAATGCATTGCCGATAGTTATTCCAAAACCTCTTTCAAGAGGTTCACAAACGAACTTGCCGTAGTTGGGCGTACCGGTTACCTGAACCTTCTCGGGCGTAATCATCTCTTGCCAGTTCATGTACATAAGTTCATTTGATGCCATTTTTATTTTCTCCAGATTTTTTTTCAGAGGACACCTTCTTGTAAATCATATAGTGATGCGGCCCAAATACGGATTGGTTTCCATATATTGAAGCCATGGTATATAGGTGTTTCACAAAAAACTATTAATTAAGGAATGTCGTCTGTTCCGTTAAATTATTATTTGGAATAAAGTTCCACTATAAGCTGTTCCTGGATAGGCATCGTTATATCTTCACGGACAGGAAAGAATTTTACTTTTCCCTTGAGATTATCTTTTTCCAGTTCAAGCCACTGTGGAATACCTCTTCTAACAACAGCTTCCAAAGATTCGATTATTGCTTTTACATTCCGGCTTGGCTCATTCACCTCAATAATATCTCCTGACTTTGTAAGATATGACGGTATATTGATTTTTTTGCCGTTAACCCGGAAGTGATTATGTTTTACAAAGTGACGTCCCTGGGAACGCGAACCGGTGAAACCAAGCCTGTAAACAACATTATCAAGCCTTCTTTCCAGCAATACGAGTAGATTTGTTCCGGTAATATTCTTCTGCCGCTCCGCCCTTTCAAAAAAGAGATGAAACTGCTTTTCTGAAAGCCCGTACATGCGCTTTGCCTTTTGTTTTTCCCTCAGCTGTATACCGTAATCGGAAATTTTTCTCCCGCGCCGCTGACCATGCTGTCCCGGCGCATAGCTGCGCCTGTCGAATGCGCATTTATCCGAGTAACAGCGATCCCCTTTAAGAAACAGCTTTAAATTTTCCCGCCGGCATAGCCTGCATACTGCACCTGTATATCTTGCCAAATCTTCCTCCTTAGTAGTTAAGCTGTCAGCCCTTAAGCTTTCGCCTATAGCCTTCAGCCTAATAGCCTGTTTTTTTATACCCTGCGTCTTTTCGGTGAACGGCAACCGTTATGCGGAATCGGCGTTACATCTTTTATGATTATGATATTAAAGCCTGTTGCCTGAAGCGAACGAAGAGCCGATTCCCTTCCCGGCCCAGGACCCTTTACAAACACTTCCACATTCTTCATACCATGTTCCATAGCTTTCTTTGCGGCATCTTCAGCCGCAAGCTGGGCGGCAAAAGGAGTGCTTTTTCTCGATCCTTTAAAGCCCTGGACACCTGCGCTCGACCAGCCTAAGACATTCCCGGCAGGATCGGTGATAGAAACTATTGTATTATTGAAAGTGGAGTAAATATGGACCACTCCGTTGGTAATATTCTTTTTCTCTTTCTTTTTTGTACGGGTTTTTTTCGCCATTTATAAAGCCCCTGTATATTATTATGCTACTTTTTTGTTGCGGCCTTCTTTTTCACAGTTGAACGCTTCGGCCCCTTCCGGGTCCGGGAATTCGTCTTTGTTCTCTGACCCCTCACAGGAAGCGATTTTCTATGGCGAAGACCCCGGTAACATCCAAGATCCATAAGTCTCTTGATGTTCATTGAAATATCCGTTCGGAGTTCGCCTTCGACTTTGTGTTCGGTATCAATAATCCTGCGGATACTGTTGACCTCTGTCTCCGACAATTGATCCACTTTGGTATCCGGATTAATGTTAAGCTTTGAGAGTATCGATTTTGATACTGCTTTTCCTATCCCGTAAATATACGTCAGGCCGATTTCAACTCTCTTATTCTTGGGTAGATCTACTCCTGCAATTCTTGCCAAAGCTTATCCTCCTCTATCCTTGCCTCTGTTTGTGTCTTTTATTCTCGCAGATGACTCTTATAACGCCTTTTCTGCGGACAATTTTGCATTTGCTGCATATTTTTTTAACTGATGCCCTGACTTTCATATATCTTGCTCCTCACCCAGATAAATGGGATTATTTTCGGTACCCCCTTAAGGGGTGGAAAACGCAGAAAATATTTTCAACTTACCGATATCCCGGGCCGAACCTCTTTTATTTGGTTCTGTAAGTAATTCTGCCGCGCGTCAGATCATAAGGCGACAGCTCAACAGTAACTTTGTCACCGGGAAGAATCTTTATAAAATGCATGCGCATCTTGCCTGAAATGTGCGCAAGCACCTGATGTTTATTTTCAAGCTCGACCCTGAACATCGCATTCGGGAGCGTCTCAAGAACTGTTCCTTCAACCTTGATTGCTTCCTCTTTTGCCATAGTTCAGCCCCCGTTTCTTTCGCTTAAAATAACCGGACCATTTTCCGTAACGGCCACCGTATGCTCAAAATGCGCGGAAAGGCCGCCATCCTTTGTTATTGCCGTCCACCCGTCTTCCAGAATATCGATTTCATATCCTTTTTCATTCACCATCGGCTCAATTGCAAGCGTCATACCCGGTTTTAATATAGCGCCCATACCCGGCTTTCCGAAATTAGGAACCTGCGGATCCTCATGGAGGCTGCTCCCTATTCCATGTCCTACAAAAACACGAACAACCGAATATCCGGCAGCTTCAACATAAGACTGTACGGCATACGATATATCCGAAAGCCTCCCTTTCGGAACCGCTTTTTCAATCCCTTTATAAAGAGCTTCTCTTGTTATCCGTGTAAGCTTCGCTGCGGTTCCTGATATTTTACCGACAGGCACCGTTATGGCTGCATCACCGTAATATCCGTCAAACAGCACTCCGAAATCGAGGCTTACAATATCACCCTCAATAAGCTGTGTTTTTGAAGGGAAACCGTGAACCACAACGTTGTTCACTGATGCGCACAACGAATACGGATACCCTTTATATCCCTTGAACGCGGGTTTTGCATCATTTTCGAACGTCAGCTTTTCAGCAAGATCGTTCAAGTATAAAGTGTCTATCCCCGGTTTAACTTCCGCTTCAAGCCTGGCCAGAATATCCGCGACAAGCCTGTTGCTTACCCTTAATTTTTCGATTTCTTTAGGTGATTTTAAAATCACCATTCTAGAATCGCCCTTTTATCCTGGCTCCGCCCTTTTTCAGAAAACCCTCATAATGGCGGGAAATCATATGCGACTCTATCTGTGAAATCGTATCTATAGCAACTCCCACAACTATCAGGAGAGCGGTTCCTCCGAAATAAAACGGAACATTAACCTGTGTTATCAGCACCGACGGAAGCACGCATACGCAGGAAACGTAGATGGCACCGCCCAGCGTAATGCGGGTAAGCACTCTGTCTATATAATCGGCGGTTCGTTTCCCCGGTCTTATACCAGGAATATATCCGCCGTGTTTTTTCATATTTTCAGATACGTCAACCGGATTGAACGTAACAGCCGTATAAAAATAGCAGAAGAAAAAAATCAATCCCACAAAGAGCAGTTCATAAATCACACCGCCCGGCGTCAGTGCTTGTGCAAAACTCTGCATCCATTCAATTTTTATGAAGCTTGCGATGGTCGCAGGGAACATCATGATGGATGATGCAAAAATAGGAGGAATAACCCCCGATGTGTTTATTTTAAGCGGAAGATGAGTACTCTGGCCTCCGTACATTTTCCTGCCTACGATCCTCTTTGCATACTGAACCGGTATACGCCGCTGCCCCTGTTCTACAAATATGATTATTCCAACCACGCCGACCATAAGAATGAGGAGAATAACAACAAAAAATATATTCATCTCACCCGTTGAAACAAGCTTGAATGTGTTGGCTATGGCGTTAGGCATACGGCATACGATTCCCGCAAAGATAATAAGCGATATCCCGTTCCCGATTCCGCGTTCGGTGATTTGCTCCCCAAGCCACATAATAAACGCCGTTCCGGCTGTGAGTGTAATGACGGTCATGAGCCTGAAGGCCCAGCCCGGAAATAAAACAACCGGAGCTCCTCCCGGAGAAGCCATGCTTTCAAGCCCGACGCTGATGCCGAAGCCCTGTATTATACTGAGCAGTACGGTGCCGTATCTCGTGTACTGTATAATCTTTTTACGTCCCTGTTCTCCTTCTTTTGACAGGCGTTCAAGATGAGGAACAACAACGGTCAACAGCTGCAATATAATGGATGAGCTGATATAGGGCATTATGCCCAGCGCGAATACCGACAGCTTTTCAAATGCGCCTCCTGAAAACATGTCGAAAAGTCCGAGCAGAGTCCCTTTCGCTTTGGCAAAGAAGGATGCTAGGGCAATGCTGTCGATACCAGGCACCGGAACATGTACGCCTATGCGGTAAACAATAAGCAATGCCAGCGTCATAAATACCCGTTTTTTCAGTTCGGGTATTTTAAATATATTCTGGAAACCGCTTCCAACCATTTATATAACCTCTACTTTGCCGCCGGCTTTTTCTATCTTCATCTTTGCTCCGCTGCTTGCGCCGCTGACTTTTACCGTCAGAGGAAAGTTGATATCGCCCTGAGCAAGAAGTTTTATCCCGTCTCTTTTTCCCTTTACGATTCCAGAACGGACCAGAAGTGCTTCGTCAACCGTGGAACCGCTTTCAAATTTTAAAAGATCGCGTATATTGACGACCGCAAATTCTTTCTTGAATATATTTGTAAAGCCCACCTTGGGAAGGCGTCTTTGAATCGGCATCTGCCCGCCTTCAAATCCTGGACGGACTCCGCCCCCGGAACGTGCCTTATGCCCCTTATGACCTTTTCCCGAAGTCTTGCCGGTTCCGGATCCGGGCCCGCGCCCCAAGCGCTTGCGCGAACTCTTTGATCCCTTTGACGGCGATAATTCATTTAATTTCATCGATCTTCTCCTCAGCCTTCACCAGATGCGATACCTTGCTGATCATACCCCTAACTGAGGGAGTATCATTGAGCTCGACTGTTCTATTAAGCTTCGTCAGGCCCATGCCGCGCAATACTTTACGGTGTTTTTCGGGCCGTGTAATCATGCTTTTAACAAGTGTGACTTTCAGTATTCCTGACATATATCATCTTCTCCGTTAGGAGCCGCTACGAAATGATTGTTACCTTCCGGACCATTTCATTACGGCTCCTTATGCCGTTCTCGCCATTGAAATGGTACGTTTATTTTTTCCAACGGCTTACAGTTCTTCGACGGTTTTTCCCCGTCTTTCGGCTACCTGCTCGCGGCTCTGCAATT
>JAUPLM010000083.1 GCA_030836965.1 Thermodesulfobacteriota bacterium
GTCATACCCTTCATCGCGTCCTTTACCTTTTCCGTATCTATTGTTTTGGCTTTTTCAATGCCCTGTTTCAAGGCATATACGGCGTCATAGCTTAGGACCGCCCAATCGCTGGGGTACTTATTGTATTTCGCGCGGTAATTTTTAACGAAATCGGCCATCATCGGGACGTCCATATGCGCAAAAAAAGGCGCTCTGGTGAGTGCGATCATGCCGCGGGGCAGCGTCTTTGCCTGCAGCATCAGCTCCGTCACGGTAATCAGCGATCCGGGATAGGGGATCTTTTCGAAGAAACCGTATGTCTTTGCCTGTTCCATCCATGCGACGTTATCATTCGATGCCACGCTGCCGAGAACGAAATCGGGTTTCATGGCCATTATACCGGTGATGTAGGAAGTGAATTGGGCTTCTCCCAGGCGGGGCCAGAACTCCTTTTTCAGCGTCAGATTCGGCGCTGTTTTTTTCAGGAATTCGACAGCTGACGCCTGTGTTGACCGCCCCCATTCATAATCAGATGCAATGGTGATGTACTCCTTCCAGCCCTTCTGGTTGGCCATCTTCGCTACGGCTACGGCAGCGGCCTTGGCCTGCATGTAGCTGTTGGGAACCACCTGGAATGTATAAGGGCTGGGGTTGATCATCGTTATGTTCTCGGAGTTGCTGATCGAAGCTATATGAAGAACCTTGTATTCCTGGGCAATCGGTTTTACAGCCATGGCTACCGCGCTGGAATAGTCGTTGATGACGGCCCTGATTTTATCTCTGAGGATGAGGTCTTTTACTTCGCGGACGCCCACATCCGGCTTGGTCTGCGAGTCCCTGATAAAAAGCTCCACCTTGTGCTTGCCGAGAAAGCCGCCCTTGGCGTTGATCTCCTCCACTGCCAGTTTGATTCCCTCAACTCCGTCAGCGCTGTACAACGCTCCTGCGCCTGTGAGACCGAGCGCTACGCCGAGGTTGTATGGTTCTGCGGCCCTGGCGCCGGTCATGCCGAAAAAGAATAAACATGTAATAACTGTTACGATGAACGCTGTTGTTTTTTTAAAATCCATTTTATTCCCTCCTTGTAGTTATTTCGAATTAACGTGCACCCGTCTCCGGATCACCATTCTCAATAAGTCCGTTATCGCCATGCCGCCGTCAAGCCTGCTATTTTTCGGCGTATGTCAGAACCATGCCTCCGTCAAAGAGCAGATCTCCGCCGACGAGATATTTTGCAAAACGTGAAAAACCAAAGGTAAACAGATTTCCCACTTCTATGGGACTCATCATTTCTTTTACCCTTGAATTGCCCATCATGACTTTTTCAACGACCTCTTCAGGAGAGATGCCCCGTTGCCTGGCCTGGGACGGGATCTGTTTCAATGCAAGGGCAGTTTTTACAAAGCCTGTGCTTATGGAAAAAGCGCGTATCCTGCCCATCCCTTCCGCGGCGATAGACTGGCTGAGAGCCCGCAGGCCGAACTTCATGATGTTATAGGCGGGCTTGTTGATTGTGCATATATGAGCGTGAGCTGAAGCCATGTTTCCGATGGCTCCTGTTCCTCCGGGCCCTTTCTTGATATGCGGGATAATCAGTTTTGACAGATAGAGGGGCGCTCTCAGCATGAGCCGGTGCATCGTGTCATATTTATCCATAGGGAAATTTTCGATTGAATCGATATGCTGGATTCCGGCTATATTGGCCAGAAATTTGATATTTCCGAGTTTTGCTGCTTCTGAAACAGCCTTTTCCATGTCATCATCCCGCGTGAGGTCGGCCTTTATAAAAATCATCTGTCCCCCCATTTCACGGGCCATTTTCTGCGTTTTTTTCCCTTCATTTTCATCAATGTCGAGGCCGACCGTCATCAGGTTATTGGCGGCTGCGGCAATAGCCGTTGCCCTTCCGATTCCGCTGCCGGCTCCGGTAACCAGACAGACATTGCCTACGTTAAAATTTTCATCCGACAGGTAAAGGATATCCTTTTTTTCAACGGCGGGTTCGCTGATGTCCATGAATAATCTTTCCTTTTATGAAAGCAGAATAACTGATCTCTAAAGAACGGCATGTGGAAATCATCTTTGAATTAACAGTGCAAAAGACAGGCCAAATAAAAGGCTGAAATAAGGATTCTCTAAATAGCTGTATTATATTGAATTATAAAATATTAATGAACTGGCTTCATTTCGTTGTTGTGTAGTAAAAATTCTACACAATTAGGGCTCGATTGGAATTTTAGATGGGAATACCAGTTCTTAAAAGAAAGTAGCCATATGCCTACATGTAGAATATCGGCTACATATTGTTTAAGCAAAAAGGAGCTCTCCAGGTTACCTTTCTATCAACTATTTAACCGGAATATTCAGCTTCTTCATCTTCTTATACAGGGCGGTGCGATGGATACCGAGTTTCTCTGAAGCTTTTTTCTTATTATTATCAGCCAGTCTTATGGCCTGCACGAGAGCCTCTCTTTCCATCGCTTCCCGTAATCCCTTGAGTGAAGCCGGGTTGTACGGAGTAACGCCGGTTCCCAATGATTGCAGAAAAAAAGGCAGGTGATTTACCTCGATCGTGTCACCTTCAATGGAATAAAGGATGCGCTCCAAAACATTACTCAATTCCCGGACATTCCCCTGCCAGTCGTATTTTTCGAAAATGCTCATAACTTCCGGAGAAATCCGGGTCACATTCATGCCAAGATCTTTATTCAAACTATTAACAAGATGCTCGGTTATGACTCTTATATCTTCTTTTCTTTCACGAAGCGGCGGGATCTGGACGGGAATTACATTGAGGCGGTAGTATAAATCTTTTCTGAACTTTCCCTGCTCCACGCTTTGCCCCAGATTCTCCTGGGTCGCGGCAATCAGCCGGAAATCATAACGGGAAACGCGGGTTCCCCCAAGCCGTTCAATCTCTTTTTCTTCTATGACCCGCAGCAGTTTGGGCTGCATTTCAAGAGGAAGTTCTCCTATTTCATCCAGAAAGATAGTTCCTCTGTGAGCCAGTTCAAACTTACCCGGCTTCCCCTTGCTGCCGGCTCCGGTAAAGGCGCCCGGTTCATATCCGAAAAGTTCGGCCTCAAGAAGTTCTTTTGGGATAGCCGCGCAATTCAATCTTACAAAGGGGAAGTGTCGCCTGTCGCTCGCATGATGGATGGCATGCGCAAAAAGCTCTTTGCCTGTACCGCTGTCTCCGAGAATCAGTACAGGAGCATTGGTATGAGCGGCTTTCAGGGCCAGTTGTTTTAATCCTGTTATGGCTTCGCTGTTGCCGACAATGTTTTTGATCGTATATTTGGAAGCTCTCAGACTTACCAGTTCTTTTTCATACAGTTTGACCTTGGATTCCAGTAAATTGAGCTTTGCGGCCAGAGCCTGAACGTCCCGGACGTCCTCGAACATAACCTGGCCATAGACGGCAATGATCTTTCCGTCCTTAAATATAGGTATGCGCTGGACCACCATGTCCTGGCCCATAATCCTCTGTGTATGATTAATCTCAGGGATCCCGGTCTTTGCGACCACCGGCATCCGTGTATTTTCAACAACCTCCGCGCAATTTTTTCCGATAGATGATTTCGGGTCGATACCCAGGAAATTTCCGTAGGCGGCACTGAAGAAAATGATTTTCCCGTCAGGGTCGGTGATCATCACGCCGTTTCTGATATTATCCAGAACCAGCTCATAAAATTCGATTTTATCCTGATACTCTTTGATTATTCCGGAAGGCATCGCCGCCTCATAAATAAACAGTTGTAATCCCTGATGAATTATTTTCTGATATGGCGTATTTTAATTTTTCCCGGTAAGGTTCAACAATCATTACGGCTCCCCGGCCGGCAGACAGGTATTTATATCACAACCGGAAAACGGTCAACACGCATTTTATTTACGGCTCAAATATGGTATTGAAAAAAGAATGCGTTGAGCGTATAAAAATTACAGTAGTTCAACACGGGTTCAAAGATTAAGGTAACGTTTAAAGAAGGAACAGTATATGAAAATAAAGTTAATTGCCTTAATTGCCGCCGCTTGCCTGGTATCCTCTTCCTGTCCGGTATTCGCTGAAGTTCTGGAAAGCAGTACCTGGATGGAAAGCGACACATATGTCAGGGATAGCCTGAAGTCTGTTGTAAAGGCAACGATTCCGGAAAGATTTAAAGACAACAGAGACGGAACAGTAACTGATTTTTCAACAGGACTTATGTGGATGAAAGAAGGAAGAGATTTTGATTTAAACCTGAAGGCGGTTACATGGTACGAAGCTGCTAAGAAATGCCGGGAGCTCAATTTTGCGGGATATACGGATTGGAGGCTACCGACAATAGGCGAGTGGATCACAATTATTGACCCTAAAAAAGAATCACCGGCGCTTGTTGAACCGAACCCTTTTAAAAATATGATCATGCATTACCCGTACTGGGCGAA
>JAUPLM010000084.1 GCA_030836965.1 Thermodesulfobacteriota bacterium
GAATGCCCCCTGATGATAGAATACATAGATAAAATAGTTGATTTGAGAAGAGGTATGGTGGATGAAGGCATGGTGCCCCAGTCGATTCAAAAGCCCCTAAGCGCCCTTGAAAAACGCGGTAATCCCTGGGGGAAAATGGAGAAAAAGCGCGCTGACTGGATAAAGGATCTTCCGAAGGAATGTAAAGTAAAGATGATAGAAAAGGGCGATACTGCTGAAACGCTTTATTTTGTTGACAGCATCACGTCATATGACGACAGAATGCAGAATATAGGAAGAGCTGCAGCAAAAATTCTTTCGGCGGCAGGAATCGACTTCGGAATTCTCGGGTCTCTTGAAAGAGACAGCGGCAACGAAGTCAGGCGTTTCGGAGAAGAGATGCTTTTCCAGGATTTGAAGAGTAATAACACCGAGGAGATAAAAAATTCGGGCGTGAAAAACATAGTGACCGCCGATCCTCACGCTTACAATGCATTAAAGAATGACTACAAAGACCTTCCGCCTGTAGAACATATCAGCCGTACGATAGTAAAAAGTATAAAATCCGGTAAAATAAAGCTTAAGAGCGTCGAAGATGCAGATAAAATATACACATACCATGATCCATGCTACCTTGGAAGGCATAACGATCTTTACGAAGATCCGAGGGCTGTCATTGATTCTATTCCCGGAATAAAAAGGGTCGAGATGGAAAAATATATGGACCGTTCATTCTGTTGCGGCGGAGGTGGGTTGATGCTTTTCTATGAACCGGAAGAAGAGCAGAGAATGGGTGTCTTAAGGGTTGAAATGGCAAAGAAGGCAGGCGCCCATGTGATTGTGACAGCGTGCCCATTCTGCCTAGTCAACATAGAAGATGCCATAAAAGTAAGTGGTATGGAGGGAAAGATGGAGGCAATTGATCTTGCTGAACTGATTGAAAAACATATTGAAGCTGAATAATAAACAGGTGATTAAGGTGTTTTATGCGGCCTGAAATCGATTGAAATAAACTGATGGAGGATGAAAATGGAAATTTTGGTTTGTGTCAAAAGGGTTCCCGATACGGCTGAAAACGAAATCAGCGTAAACAGTTCCGGTTCCGATATTGAAAGGGGCGATCTTGTCTATTCTGTTAATGAATGGGATAATTATGCCGTGGAAGAGGCTATCCAGATCAGAGACAAAGTAGGCGGGAGTGTTACTGTTGTGTCGGTTGGTGATGCGGATTCGGAAGAAGTACTGAGAAGGGAAATGGCAATGGGTGCCGATAAGGGAATACTCCTTTCAGACAGCGTTTTCGAGGGCTCGGATGGAAATGGGATTGCAACAGTACTAAAAGCGGAAATTGAAAAAGGCAAATATGATCTCATTCTGACAGGGACACAGGCTGATGACGGAGCGGGACAGGTTGGCGGCATTCTCGCTGCAATGCTTGATATGCCCTATGCGTCTCTTGTAAATCGCATCGAAGTTATTGATGATAAAAAGATTAAAATCGGCCGTGAAATTGCGGGAGGAAACCAGGAGATTAGTGAGATGGATCTTCCATGCGTTCTATCGATACAGACCGGTATCAATGAGCCCCGCTACGTTGGTATCCGGGGAATCAGAAAAGTGGCATCAGTCGATATCCCGGTTCGTGGTGCTTCCGATCTGGGAATTAATCCGGGTTCTGTAGGCAAGGCTGCGGCAAAGGTCTCCCGGGTTGACTATTTTGTGCCTGCTCTCGGAAAAGGTGCTGAACTTCTTGAGGGAAGCATTGAAGAAAAAGTTGAAAAACTGATCGAACTTTTAAAATCCAAAGGAGGTATTAAATAATGGCCCTTCAGATTTTTGCATATATATTACACAAGGACGGGGCTGTTGACGATACGGCCCTTGAAATGGTTGCCGCAGCTGGGAAACTCGATCCCGCGGCTTCTTTGACCGCGATTGTAGTCGGCAGTAAGACTGATGCGGTATGTAACAGCCTGACCTCTTCATACAAGGAGGTTTGGAAGATCGATAATGATGCTCTTTCATATCCGAATTCTGAAGTAATACGCGGACTCCTTGCACTTGTTATCCCGAAAGGTAGTGTTCTGCTTATCGCACACGAACATTTCGGGATGGATCTTGCTCCCGGTCTGTCTGTCAAATTAGACGGAACTTATCTTCCTGATGCAGTAGCTTTTGATGGAATCGAGGGTGGAAAATTAAAAGCTGTCCGTCAGGAATTCGGAGGCCAGGTAAGCGCTCATGTTGTGTGTGATATTTCAGGCGGAGCAGTTATTACAATACGCGCAGGTGCGTTCCGTGCCGCTGAAGCTGCTAATGCAGGTGGAGCAGTTGTCGATAAGACTGCTGACGCCCTTGCCGGCGGTTTGCCGGGCGGAGCAAGACGTTTCGTTGAAATAGTGACAGCTGAGGTAGGGGATGTAGATATAACAAAGTCCGAAATACTTGTCTCGGTCGGACGAGGAATATGCGAACAGGAAAACATTGAAATTATAAGAGAACTTGCAAAGGCGGTCGGCGGAGACGTTTCGTGTTCGAGACCAATAGTCGACGCAAAATGGCTTGAGAAATCACGGCAGGTAGGAACTTCCGGGCAGACGGTCAAGCCGAAAGTTTACATGGCCCTCGGGATCAGCGGTTCGTTCCAGCACCTTGGTGGAATCAAAGGCTCCCCTTTTATGATAGCAGTAAATAAAAATCCCAAAGCACCAATTTTTCAGGTTGCTGACATCGGGGTAGTTGAAGATCTGCTCGAGTTTGTCCCGATGCTGACTGAAAAAATCAACGAGTTAAAATAGAACAACCAGTAATATCAGCATTTATTCAGCCGGTTGCCTTTTTGGGGTAACCGGCTGTATTGTTTCTTTTCTTGCCAGGATATCCGATCCGGTTTATATCTCTCGACGACTTCTTAAAAAGTTAAGTTTATGCTGTTTTGCGGTAATCTGTTGACAATGAACTGACAGGCGATATCGTTGGAAGTCAAATATGCTCACATAACCCCGATAAACGGGACTTTTTTAGATACCCGACAGAAAGGGTGCAAGTATGCGAAATTATTTCCTGCCGCTCATTTCAATACCTCCTTGTTGAGTAGAAATATGCAGGACATGATTTATAGCTTACCGAGGAGCTTACCGAGGAGCTTATTGGAGAATATATGAGAATAGTAACAAGACCCGATTATGACGGTCTGGTTTGCGCGGTTCTTCTTTTTGAGGCCGAAAATATCACAGAACCCGTTAAATGGGTTGAACCTCATGAAATTCAAAAAAAACTCGCTGAAATCAAAAACGGGGACATACTGGCCAACCTCCCGTACGATGAGAGATGCTCAATGTGGTTTGATCATCATTATTCGAACGTGACTGACAAGCCTTTTAAAGGTTCTTTCAGAATCGCTCCTTCTGCGGCCGGGGTTGTTTTTGACTATTATAAAGATAAATTTAAAAGGGATTACACCGAACTTGTGAGAGAAACGGATAAAATTGATTCAGCCGAATTATCGATTGATGAGGTGTCATGTCCGGAAAAATATCCTCATATTCTCCTTTCTATGACAGTTTCCAACCGGGATATGGCTGATGAGCAATACTGGAACAAACTTGTTAGGCTTCTGAGAAAACTTGACATACCCGGGGTTATGAAAGATTCTGAAGTGATGGAAAGGTGTTCAGCAACAGTTGAGGAAAATAAGATATATAAATCAGTGTTAAAGGCAAATACTGTAATAAAAGGACAGGTGTCAATTACCGATCTTCGATCTTACGACAAAGCTCCCGAAGGAAACCGTTTCCTTGTTTACACTCTTTTCCCCGAAGCAATTGTTAGCGTAAGAATAAAATATGATGATTTGGGGAAAAAAAATATAGCTGTAAGTGTTGGACACAGCATATTCAACAGGAAATGTAATGTAAATGTAGGAAATATGCTCACACAATTCGGCGGAGGAGGGCACAAAGGAGCCGGAGCATGCAGATTTCCCTCAAACAAAGCCGATCTATTTATTCCGCAAATCATCTCAACACTTCTTGAAAACAAGCCTGAATAATAAATTCATTTGACTTTTATCAGCCTTTTCGTTAACCACATCAAAGCTATAGGCTAACGAGCATTCTGCAAATTATCTATCTTAACTATTAAATCCCTGAACACGTTAAGGAAACAGTAAAATGAAGGGCCGGATTCTCAGCATTTTAAAAGCCGAAAACGGGATTGTTTCCGGTGAAGTTATAAGTTCAGCTCTTGATATTTCAAGAGTTTCGGTTTGGAAACATATCCGTAAACTACAGGAATCAGGATATGATATCAGATCAACCCCTACAGGATATCAGATTATGAGTCACTCTGATCTCCTTTTCCCGTGGGAGTTTACCGGTAGAGAGGGGAAAATCCATTATTATGCTGAGGTTTCATCCACTATGGATATTGCAAGGGAGCTTGCCCGGAAAGGATCGCCCCACTTCACTGTTGTAATATCAGGAATTCAGACGAAAGGACGAGGTCGGTTAAAGAGAGCCTGGCTATCGGATAAAGGTGGAATTTATTTTACAATTATTTTGAGGCCACAGATACCTGTCCTGTTAAGTTCGAAAACCAATTTCATGGCTTCAGTTGTTCTTGTAAAAACTCTTAGAGAAATGTTCGGCATAGAAGCGATGGTCAAATGGCCCAATGATATTCTGGTTAGCGGCAGGAAAGTCTCCGGGATGCTTTCAGAAATGGAAGCTGAAGCGGATATGCTTTCGTTTATCAATATAGGTATAGGTATAAATGCCAATAATGATCCATCCAGCCGCGCACCTTTGGCAATATCCCTGAAGCAGATTCTTAAAAGAGACGTTTCCCGGAAGGAAATCCTTACAAGGTATCTCGATGCCCTTGAAAGAAGAATTAACGCCGGCGATTATGACAGAGTAATTCCAGAATGGAAGTATTACACCTGTACCATAAACAAGGAAGTGAAGATAGTAACTACAAACGGGATATTTTCAGGGCTTGCGATTGATGTAGATGAAAACGGTTCACTGATTTTAAAACAGGACGACGGTGCAGTAAAATCAGTTTCTTTTGGTGACTGTTTCCATAGTTGATGGAGCATCGATAAGCCTAAATATGATTTAAAGGATATGATATTACATGAAAAATATTTCACAGCTTCAAATGATGGCATATGCCTCGCTTCTGGCTGCTCTTACGGCGGTCGGAGCATATATCGCCATACCTGTAGGTCCGGTTCCAATTGTTCTCCAGAGCCTTTTTATCCTTCTGGCCGGCCTTCTGTTAGGAAGTACCTGGGGGGTTGCAGGCGTGGGAATTTATCTTCTCGCCGGGGCGTTCGGGCTCCCTGTTTTTGCTGGTGGAGCGGGCGGTATAGGCAGGTTTCTCGGGCCGACAGGAGGCTACCTTTTAGGATTTCTTCCAGCGGTTTATATTATCGGGC
>JAUPLM010000085.1 GCA_030836965.1 Thermodesulfobacteriota bacterium
GATTGTGATGCCAAGTTTCTTCATAAGACCGTTTACGGCTTCAGGTATGATTTTTGAGTATCCTTCATCACGCGCCCACCTCTCCTCCCATACATAGTCATATTTTTTCTGGGCGCCCCTGTAGTGGTCGACAAAATCATATGATACAGAGTAGGATCCCTTGAATTCGGCAATTACATCCTTATCTCCCACCGCGACAGATGCTGCGCCGTCTCCGAACCACATTTCGTAAAAGTATGCGGTTTTTGTCTCCCTGCGGTCGGCAGCCGTAACCAGGATATTTTTCATACCGCCGCCCCGTACAGCTTCAAGCGCAGTAACAAGGGCTGAAGTTCCGGCCTTCTGGGAGGATGTAAAATCGGAAGTCAGGATATTCTCTTTAAGATTCAGGGCTGTGGATACAATTCCCGCATTCTGCCTGTCGGCAAAAGGAAGCGTAGTTGAAGCCAGAAAAAGGCCGTCAAGATCCTTTTTTTCTTTGCCGGAAAGGCAATTCCTCGAAGCCGCCACCGCCATAGTGATTGAGTCTTCATCCCAGTTGCACATTGATCTGTGTCCCTGGGCAACCATCATGATGGCCGGCGCGAACCAACCCATGGCCTGGAAGATTGACATCCTGTCCAGTCTGAGGCGTGGAATATAAGCTCCATAAGATGTTATACCGATCATGTTATTTCTCCTTGATAATTATTTAGTATCCATCCGGAAACATAATTGTGTCTGAAATTGGTGTCTATCCGGGAATCTATCTTTTGAATAATTTTTCAATAAGCTGAGATTTCATAATATCTCCTTCAATCTTCAGCTTACCGGATGTATAAGCCTGCATTGCCGGCAGGCTTCCGTTCATGAGCAATAAAAAGTCGGAGTCTGATATTTTAAGCGTACAGTTCGGTTTATCATGCTTTCCCGCCTTAACTGTGCAGGTTTCGTTCTTTATAATACAATACCAGTCTCCGCCATTGCTTCCTGAAATGTTATACTTGAACACCACATCAACTCCTGCATCGGAGCTTTTTATAAAAGATGCCGGCATGGCCTCAAATATAGCCGAAACCGATGCTGTTTTCTGCTGCTTTCCGACAGCAGGAACTCCCTTGTCAAGAGGCTTTGCTAAAGCGCCGAGGACATCTCCAATCTGGTCATTGAGCTGGCCGTATTCCTTTCCCCCCTTTAATGATGAGATCTTATCAAGGTTGGCAATTATTCCTTCAAGCGTTTCGGGTTTATCCTGGCCGCCAAGCGCGGCTCCGGGACCTGTAACAACCGCTGCGCGGTTAAAGCAGCCCATTCCGGCATTATAGATCTTCCCGCTTACCGGGCACTTTTCCGAACAAAGAAAAAGGACAAGCGGCGCAACAAATTCAGGTTTTACCTTTTCCAGAAAATCGGGAGGCATTACATCTTCGGTGAGGCGCGATGCCGCAACCGGAGCAACAGTATTGATTTTTACGTTGTATTTCTCACCTTCCAGCTTCAGTGCGTTCATTAGCCCTACAAGACCCATTTTTGCCGCCGAATAATTGGTCTGCCCGAAATTTCCGTACAACCCGGCAGCGGATGTGGTCATAATAATCCGGCCATATCCTTTCTCTTTCATCACTGCAAAAGCAGGCCTTGAAACATTGTAGGCTCCGTTAAGGTGAACATCGAGCACCGCATTCCAGCTTTCAGGCTCCATCTTGGTAAAACTCTTATCTCTCAGTATGCCGGCGTTATTTATAAGGATGTCGACGGTTCCAAAAGCCCCGGTTGCTTTTTTGACGATATTTTCACCCCCTTCAGGCGTGGAAACGCTGTCATAGCTCGCGACGGCTTCTCCGCCCAAAGCCTTTATTTCATCGACAACTTTGTCCGCCGCGGAAGTTGAACCGCTTCCGGCGCCGTCACGGGCGCCTCCCAAATCGTTTACAACAATCTTTGCTCCCCGTTTTGCAAGCTCAAGTGCATACGTTCTCCCAAGGCCTGCGCCTGCTCCGGTTATGATTGCGACCCGGCCGTCGAACCTTATTTTCTCTTCCGGTATATCGCCGTATTCGAATATCCCGTTGTCGATAGTCACGGCGCCGGTTGCGGCGTTCACAACCCTCCATACGGCCTTTCCCTCTTCAGTTTTCCAGATGAGCGTTTTTATAGGGGTTCCGGGATAAAGAGGTTTTGTAAACCTGCAGACAAGCCTTCTTACTTTTTCGGGCGCTCCGGGAACAAGGCTTTGAATAAGAGCACGGCAGGCAAATCCGTGTGTGCATAGCCCGTGCATGATGGGCATTTTGAATCCCGCCATTTTTGCAAATTCGGAATTGACATGAAGATCGAAAATATCCCCGGAAAGCCTGTAAATGAGAGGCTGGTCAGGGGAAGGCGAAGCGCTTACGACAAAATCGGGTTCTCTGTCCGGGAAAACAACTTCTTTTTTCGGAGCATTCTCTCCGCCGAATCCGCCGTCGAAACGCGAATAGATTGTGATGATGCTTGTAAAAAGCTTCTTTCCGCCCGAATGATAAGTGTCGCTTTCGCCGACAACAAGGGCTCCCTTCTCTTTTCCTTTGTCATAGTAGTGAGTAATTTTCCCTTCGGTGATCAAACTGCCTTCGGAGGGAATCGGGTTGTGAAAAATAAGCTCCTGTTCGCCGTGAAGAATACCTGCCAGATTTATATTTGAGGTTATTCCAATATGTGTCAGTAATTCGAAAATAGCGGCGATTGAGAAACTCGGAATCACCTTAAGGTTTTTTTCATAACAGTACTCAAGCTCGGAAAAGCCTGCGCCGACACCAA
>JAUPLM010000086.1 GCA_030836965.1 Thermodesulfobacteriota bacterium
AGAATATGCCGTGAACTTGCCTGAGTAGCAATAAATTAATTGATAGAGGAACAGAGATAAAAAGAATACTCCAAAAAGAAAAAAAATCGGGGTTAAACCAAAAGCTTTTGCCCATGTCGGGATCCCATGTGGTATATCAACCAAATTTGCCGCTGATGCGAGCAATATAAAAACAAAGAAATTCACAAAGCTGATTGCTGCTGTTAATTTCGCAGTACGTCTGGAAAACGCCGGAATATATGATTCGGCATCATTTTCATAAAATGAAAGCCCCAGCAAACATATTATTATCGCGAACGGTAACAATAAAAGCGATTGCATTTTTGTTATGAACGAAAGCCCTAGTAAAATGCCACCTGTGAAGAAAGAGATGTTTTTTCTTTTTAGCATTCGCGGTGCTGCTGTAAGTATCGGAATTGCAGCAGCCCACCAGAAAACACTGTAAAAATCAGTTCGAATCATGCTCGAATGATAAATTAATGATTCCTGTGTGCCTAAAGTAAGAATAATCAGGATGACTATCCACCCGGGTATGTCGAATAAACAGCATAAAGCGGTTGTCATGGTCATTACGATGCATATGGCAAGAAACGGGGAATGTGCCCGGATAAAATCGGTCAGTTCCGCATAGCTTCCAATCGGGTCAATTGCAGCAGCCAAATCTTCAAAATTTAATGTGGAGATCACTCCGAATAAGTTTCCTGTTTTCGTACTTACAAAAAGCGGGAGATACATTCCAAAGCCGGGATGGCATATATTGTCTGGTAACAGGCCGCTCTGTACTGAAATAACGTCAAGCGCCGTAACATGGTCCATGTCCCATATGAAATAATATGGATAAGAATGATTGACTGTTGAATAGCAGATAAACAACGTAAGAATAATACCAACGGCAACAAACAGCAACCAAATATTATTTTTTTGCTTATTAACAGCTTTCAAGTATTATCTTGAACCTTATATATGGTTATATGAAAAATTCACTATGAACATATGCTACAGTTTTTTCTGAGCGCTTAATTTCAGATGATAAACGTGGCATGCTGGTAGATAATTCTGCAAAGTTATCCAACTTTCAATTATTTTTTGACGATGCATCTTACTTTTTAAGAAAATGTATACGAATATAAAGATTTCATGTCAATATTATTACGTTACATGATATTGTAAGTAATTAATGGAAAGAACGGGAAATTAGCAACAGCAGGGATATGATCATAAATATATATTGATTTTAGCTAGTAAAACTGCTCTACAATAAATTATACATATCCGTTTACTGTTTCTCATTAAGGTTTCGGATGATCTGTTCTGAAAAAGGTTGTCCAGGTAAACATTTTTTTTGAGGAGAAGACTTCGATAAGCAGAGTAATGGAGTCGAAGAGAAATTATATTAACTCATTTCCGTTATGACTCCTGGTCAGATGTTTTGCAAAAGTCTCTCTTAATATTATCTGCGGAATGCAGAGATTATTCTTATTGGGAAAATGCCGCCAATTCAAACTGACCATAAAAGATACTTTGGTATTATACTTGTTTTTGTCCTTTCGTTCAGCCTGAGGATGTACGCAATTATTTTTACTGTTATCGACGGACCTATACGTGCTGACGCTTCCGATTATTATAAATATGCTCTCAATTTAAAATATCACCAAACATTTTCGCGGCAAGATATAAAAGAAGGCGGCTTGGAGCCCGATGCGGTAAGATCACCGGGCTATCCTGTTTTTCTTATACCTTTTGTCAAGCACCCTCCAACAGATGCAATGCTGTTTCGGATAAATATGGTTCAATCTCTCCTTGACAGTATATGCGTGACACTCGCATACGGTATTTTTCGTTATTTTATCCCGGCACCGCTTGCTTTTGCCGGTTCAATGCTTATTGCGTTTTCACCTCATCTTATTTCAATGAACACCTATTTACTGACAGAGACTCTGTTTACCTTCCTTATGATTCTATTTCTCTGGCTAACAGTAAAAGCATTTGCAAATAATAACAAAGCTATATCTTTCATAACCGGTCTCGTACTCGCTTTTGCAGTTTTAACACGCCCTGCGTTACAATACTTTATAATTCCGCTGGCCGCTTTGCTTTTTTATCGGAATAGTTTGAGACCCGCACTGCGTTTGGTCATTCCACTGGTATTGGGATTCCTAATCATTATTTCTCCATGGGTATTGAGAAACCTGTCAATAACAGGGAATGTGTCCGATCCAACTTTGGCTCTGTCCACAATACATCACGGCATTTATCCGGATTTTACTTATAATGATTTACCGGCAAGCAGGGGTATACCATATCGTTTTGATCCGAACAGCTCAAAAATCTCTGAAAGCTATGAAACCATATTATCTGAAATCACGCGCCGTTTTAAAGAAGAGCCTTACCGGCACTTAAAATGGTATTTAATTGACAAACCAATAACATTTTTTTCATGGTATATCATAGCAGGGATGGGCGATGTTTTTATTTACCCAGCAAAACAATCTCCTTACTTTAACAATCGCGTATTTATAGCATCTCATGCCTTTATGAAAAGTATACACTGGCCTTTGGTAATATTAGCACTCATAACATCT
>JAUPLM010000087.1 GCA_030836965.1 Thermodesulfobacteriota bacterium
CAAGGCCATCCCTGTCCATCTTGTTCAGGAATGTTATGATCGGAGTATTGCGCATCCGGCATACTTCCATCAGTTTCTTGGTCTGGGGCTCAACTCCCTTGGCGCTGTCTATGACCATGAGCGCGCTGTCGACCGCGGTAAGCACCCTGTATGTGTCTTCTGAAAAATCCTGGTGTCCGGGAGTGTCGAGCAGGTTTATTTCGAAACCATTATAATTGAACTTCATGACCGAAGTTGTTACGGATATCCCGCGCTCCCTTTCTATGGTCATCCAGTCGCTTGTAGCGTGGCGTGCCGCTTTCCGGGCTTTTACCGCTCCGGCAAGCTGTATCGCTCCACCGAAAAGAAGGAGTTTTTCGGTAAGAGTTGTTTTACCCGCATCCGGATGGCTTATGATGCCGAAGGTCCGGCGTTTATCGACCTCGTTTTTAAATTGCTTATCCATGTAAATGTTTCATACCCTAACCCCGGTAAACGGGACTCTTTTCAGTACCCCCTTGAGGGGTGCTCTTTTCAGTACCCCCCTGAGGTGTACTTTTTCCGGTACCCCGTGAAGGGGTAGAAAAACAGAGGAAATGATTTGTGACTCACTAAACAAAAAGGCATCCCATCATCAATTACAATCTGAAAATTGCAAGCTGACGAGATGCCTTTTAGAATTTTTTTAAAATGATTATAGTTTTGTGACGTTTACAGCCGCAGGGCCTTTTTCTCCCTGTTCGATATCAAAGGTGACCTTGTCACCTTCGGCGAGAGTTTTGAAACCGGCGCCGTTTATTGCGGAATGATGAACAAATACATCCCCGCCGTTTTCCTGTTCAATAAAGCCATACCCTTTTTTGTTGCTGAACCACTTTACAATTCCGTTTGCCAAAATACTTCTCCTTAAGAAAATGTTGCTGACTTCCGGCGCGAGACAGGCGCCTTAAAAGGAACCGTTCCTTCAAGAGCTATAGTACCGTACTGCGGCCGTCATAATTTATGAAGATAATAATATTAGTTTTATTAAACGTCAAGGGAAAATTATAATCGAAAAGTATCAGCCCATTGGATGCATATTATTTATCGTTTTAAAGATCTCTTATCGTGTTTTAATGATTTTTTCCTATGCCGCCGGTATTGACACAGCTTCGTAAAAAAAGTCATAATGCATAAAAACAGTGTGAATGATTTTGAAGCTTTCCCCGCCTTTTTATCGGGGAGCCGACGGATTGAAAGAGGAGTATAAATATGCTGGCAGTGAAAATAACCGGTCCGAGGAAACTAGAGGTGGCGCAGGCTGAATATCCGAAGCCTGATGGAAATAATGTAATTATACGGGTTTCTTTGTGCGGCATTTGCGGGTCGGATCTGCATTACTGGGAAGCCGGGAGCGGAATGGGCGGCGTTACGGACCTTATATTGGGGCATGAATTCTGCGGTCTCGTTGTTGATCCTGGGAGCCGGAAAGATCTTCTTCCGGGTGAACGGGTGACAGCTCTACCGCTTGATCCGTGCGGGTATTGCGAAACATGCGGTACGGGCTTTCCCAATATATGCTTAAACAGCTTAAAGCGCTCAATACCGGGGAATAACAGCCCCGGAGCATTTGCAGAATTTATGAAATTGCGGCCGGATATGGTTCGTAAACTCCCGGATTCCATCAGTAATAGTGAAGCAATCCTGATCGAGCCGGCGGCGGTTGCCCTTCATGCTGTTCGTAAGGCCGGTCTCGGAGCCGGAGACCGGGTGCTGATAATAGGCGGAGGACCTGTCGGTTTGTTATGCGCGGAATGGGCTAAGATAAGCGGGGCCTCCTTTGTGGCTGTTTCCGAAATAAACGCAATGCGACGCTTCGCGGTCGCGGATATGGTGGATATCGACGCGGTATACGACGCAGCAGATCCTGATGTCGTGCGGAAAATGAAAAAAGAAAGCGGAGGTGGGTATGAAGTTGTCATTGAGACATCCGCTTCCGAAGCAGGCAACAATACGGCATTAAGAGCCCTGAAATGGCACGGACGGCTGGTGCTTGCCGGAATCAGCAGAAGACCTCATAAAATCAGCACTATCTTACATATATTGAAGGAGATTGAGCAGAAAGCGGCCATTGGTTATCTTCCAGCAGAGTTTGACCTTGCATCTGCTTATCTCTCCGATAAAAAATTAATGGTGGAAAATATGGTCACCAGAACCGTAGGTTTTACAGAAGTCCAGAATATGTTTGAACGGCTCTCATCAGGAACAGCACCGGAAATAAAAATCGCCGTTCAGCAAAAATCCTTCCTTTGAAGTAAATCTACAGGGAGAGCCTGGCATAATATCTGAATAAGTGGCCGGCATGGGTAATCGGTTTTGTCATTCTGCAAGAAATTGTTACGAAACATAACAACGCCCCCTGATTGTCAACAAAGAAATACAGGCAGAGACAAAATAACGGCTTCGCTGGCGTTTATCCACCGGGGCTGTCCACGTCTAATGGGAGTGAATTTGCTGCCGTTGACGAAGCCGGAATCCGATCTTGCAAAATGGCAAAACCGATTACCCATGCCGGCCCTGTAATCTGTTATTCAACGAGCTCAATGGATGCTTAGTATTTATTCAATCTCCGAAACAGATTCCTATTTCTCTGGCAGTCTTTATGGTGTCGCCTTCGAGAGAAACCTTTTTGATGCCGCCGATAACCGCTTCGAGTGGAATTGCCTTTATATCCGGCGGATCAAGGGCCACCATCGTTCCGAATTTTTTCTCTTCCACAAGCCTCAGCGCCGCGGCGCCGAAGCGGAGAGAGAGAAGCCTGTCGAAGGTAGTAGGAGATCCTCCCCGCTGGAGGTGTCCCAGTACCAGAAACCGTGTGTCTTTAGCCGTCTTTTTTGCTATTTCCCTGGCCACATATTCCGCGACGCCCCCAAGTAGCACATCCTGTCGTCCGGCTTCCCCTTTCCCCTTGTCGAGGATATGGCCTCCTGCCGGAGCCGCGCCTTCAGCAACAACTACGATGGCATAACGCTGGCCGTGGAGTTCGCCCTCCATGATATGATCGCAGACCTTGTCGATGTCAAAAGGAATTTCAGGGATTAAAATCACATCGGCAGAACCCGAAATGCCGCTGTTGAGCGCGATCCAGCCCGCGTGCCTGCCCATGACCTCAACTACCATCACCCTGTCGTGTGATTTGGCCGTGGAATGCAGACGGTCGATCGCCTCAGTAGCAATTGTTACTGCCGTATCGAAACCGAAAGTAATGATCGTTGCAGCAAGATCGTTGTCTATGGTTTTGGGCACACCGATTACCGGGATGCCTTTTTTAAATAGATCATATGCTATCTGAAGGCTTCCATCACCTCCCACGGCGATAAGGCAGTCCAGCCGCAGTCGTTTGAAATTATCAACAACTCTGTCGGAAACATCCCTCAGTTCGATTTCTCCGGCCGCATTGGCAATCGGCATTTTAAAAGGATTGCCTTTATTTGTGGTCCCAAGAATAGTTCCTCCGATGCTTGAGATGTGCCATACTTTTTCAGGGGTCATGCGGATGATTTCATTCGTATCAAGAAGCCCTTCATAGCTGTTCTTGATTCCGTATACTTCCCAATTCCTGTTTGTTGCCGACCGGACCACTGCTTCCAGGACTGCATTAAGGCCGGGTGCGTCGCCTCCGCCCATGTTTATGGCTATCTTGAGACATTTTGACATTCTGACCTCCTTTACTTGACTCATTTACAGGGGTTGTGTGCGCATATTTTTTATCATTACGTAATCATGATGCCTGAAATTCTATATAATTTATATGATAAGAGCAATGAAGGACAGGTGAAATATAAAGCCTAAATATTAAACCGGGAGAAGACTGCTTCAAAAAAGCGGGATTTTACCTGTTTCGATGCCATAGCCAGTTTTACCGGCGGCAATTTCAGCACTGCCCCGAGAAGGGCTGAAAAAACCTTGTGGCTCATAAGCGCCCTGTTGTCAAAAAGCACATCCTGCAGGTTCCCTCTTTCGACTGCCATGACAACAGTCCGGTGAACGGTATTGTAAGGCGGAATAACACTTCTTTTACGCCTGACCAGCCGGATTACATCGAAAGAGCAGACCCTTTTGCAGATTCCGCAGCCAAGACAGATCTCTTCATTTAAACAGGCTTTTTCCGATCCGGGATGACCGGAATCGCCAGCCGGAACAAGAAAAACGGCTCCTACCGGACAAGCATCGGCGCATTGTCCGCATCCCGTACAGGCATCGTTCTTTATCTCCGGCAGGAAAGCGGTAGTGTGAACGGGATGCTCCATTCCGAATTTCTTGGCGACTATCATTGCTTCGCAGCAGCAGGAGCAGCAGTTGCATATGAAGTTGACCCTTTTTCTTACGTTTTCCCCGAACTGCACGAGGTTGAATTCGTAAGCCCTGTGGAGAATTTTCATGCATTCTGATGCATCGACCTTTCTTGCAAAACCATGCTTTATCAAGGATGCCGCCGATGTGTTGAATGTCATGCAAATATCGGGAG
>JAUPLM010000088.1 GCA_030836965.1 Thermodesulfobacteriota bacterium
CTATAAATCCATGCCTGTTCCAGATATTGGAACACTCAATAAAAACAGCCTGACGCCTGTCCCATAAAAGAGGGTCCTGGCAGGCTGAATCGAGATCATTACCTGAAAGTCCGATTATGTCGGTTACAAGAGCCGATTTGATTTTTTTTACATTTGACGGGTCAGAAACCGCAGCCAGCACTCTTTCCAGCTGTGCCGCCTCGCCGGAGGCAAAAACGTTATCATGGCAGTAAATAACAGAAGGGATTTTTCTCTTCAGCAGTGATTCCTTTACCGTCCGGGCCTGATCATTTGTTCTTACAAGGATCGCGATATCGCCTTCCCTGACGCGATCTTCGGGCTCCTTACCATCAACCGGTTTAGTAAGTCGTAAAATTTCAGATGCAACCGATTCGGATATTATCCTCTCCGCCTCTATCTTCGGTATCGGCCTGTTCTTTCCCGTGTATTTGTTTGAGAAGAGATGCCACAGAGTCAACGGGACACAGGAGAAAGGCCGGCAGGAGCGATTCTCCTCTTGCCCGGAAACGCCCCGCGTGAAAGAAATTTCATTAAATATGAACGGTTTTTTTACATCTGAAAAGATAGCATTCACGGCATCAACAAGGCCCGGATCAGATCTCCAGTTCTCGGTCAGAGTATTTTTTGAATCGGCCTTTGCTGCTGCTTTCATGTATGAAAATATATCAGCGCCTCTGAAACCGTATATCGCCTGCTTCGGATCTCCGATAATAAAAAGAACGCTTTCCTTTGCGTTAAAGAGATTTGAAAATATTTCATACTGAACAGGATCCGTATCCTGAAATTCGTCGATAAGTGCCGCACGGTATTTCTGCCTTATCCCGAGAGCAAGATCATTATTTCCGCTATCGTTTAGAATCGCGTCCCTTACTTTTATCAGAAGATCTTCATAATATTGAATATTTTTGTTTTTTTTGCGGTTATCGAGTTCTCTGCCTGCAAACTTTATGAATTCCCTTTTAAGATAAAGAATATATTTTTCAAATTCCGCCTCGACTTCCCTGCTCTTTTCCGCAATCCCGTCACATATATCAAATAGAGGATGCGACAAAGCATTATGCTTTGCTTTTACCGATTTATTTATTTTTTCAGCGGTAAAATACTCGAACTTGTCAAATATTGGAAAACCGACGGATCTCTCATCCAGAAACCTCTCCATCTCTGAAAACAAAGCTGATATCTTTATATCTCTTCCCGATATCCCGTTATCAGCCGGTTCTCTGTTTCCGTATATATTATTTTTTAAGGCCGGATCGCGCAGCAATCCTGAAATTTCATCTTTCGAAACATTCCATACGCTTCTTATTTTTTGAATAAGTTTGCGGTAATCGTAAAGATGGGATTCAAGTCCGGGTTTTTCAATTGCCGGAATTATATATTTGCATGATGATACCTGTCTTGAGAGCAGTTTTGAAAAGAATCCCGGCCCTTTAAGTTTTTTTAACGAATATCTTATAAACTCTGGTTCCGCTTCATATAAGCTGATACGCCAGAAATCTTCGGCGACCTCCTGCGTCAGGTCCGTCTGATCCGTTACAAGCTCAGTGTCAAAAAGAGTGCCTGTTTCAAAAGAGTATTCGGAAAGAATCCTTGCGCAGAAACCATGGATGGTGAAAATAGCGGCCTCGTTGAAATCTGTGAGAGCTTTCCTGATCAGTCCGGCGGCAAGCGCATGATCATCATATTTTTCATAGAGGGAATCAATCAGGATGTCGCTTTTTGCCCCGTGTGAAAAAGTATCTTTCGCCTTTATCAGCTTGTTCCTGATCCTTTCTTTTAACTCTTCGGTTGCGGCTTTTGTAAAGGTTACGACAAGGATCTGGTCAACGGTGAGCTTCTTTTCCAGTATGAGCCTTAAGAAGAGACTTTCTATCGCATAGGTTTTCCCGGTCCCGGCGCCGGCTTCAATAAGGTTGGCTCCGTAAAGCGGAGCATTGGCAAGATCAAACTGTTTCACAATTCTCGGTTCCTGGTTGCCGCGGTTTCGCCGCAGGCGGAGTTTATGGTTTATGTGCCGGGAGCATTCGAGACCTTTCTTGTATTACATAACAGAAAAGATTATACATAAAAAGGTAAAAGTATACGTGGTAATTTTAAAAATTAATAAGTTTTTTTCTTGACCCTGATTCAGTCATTGATTATTATCCGCATACAATTTTCCCGCAGTTGTATCGTGATCAAAACCGTGTTGAGGAATCAATTTTTTTTAAGGATTAAATAGTTAAGTCGCGATCACAGGCGCACGAAAAACGGACCGATACATATCCTTTCCTGCTTTTTGATTTTTTAACTAAGATGGTGCCCTGCCTGTAATAATAGCGGGCACGGTGTTTAAGGCAAACAACATTAGAGAAGGAGGTTTTTGTATGAAACGTTCATTGTTTTTAGTTGTCGCATTGTTCACGTTTTTGGCCGCATCCATGGTTTTTGCTGCTCCTCCTACAGATCCCCTCGGAGTAGTGACAGTAAAACCGGGTGAACCCATCCACATTGCCTACTGGTTTGTAACGGCAGGTCCGGATTCCACCCTTGGCATTGACACCAAAAGAGGTATCGAAATAGCAATCGATGACATTAAGAACACCCTGCTTGGCCACAAAATCAAACTGGACGGCCAGGACACGGGTTGCAATGCTGAAGGCGGACAGGCTGCCGCTACCAAGCTGGCTTCTGATCCCACTATCGTAGCCGCTGTCGGATCCAACTGCTCCAGCGAAGCCAAACCCGGCGCACCGATTCTCTGGAATGCCGGTATTGCCACCGTTTCTCCTTCAAACACCGCTCCTTATTTGACGGACCCCAAACGCGGCCCAACCTATGACGGCTATCTCCGGACCGCCCATAACGACAAAGTTCAGGGCGCAGTAGCGGCCGATTTCGCCTTTAAAAGCCTGAAGGTAAAAAAAGCGGCCACAATCCATGACGGCAGCGTATACGCCGAGCAACTTGCAAACGTATTTGCCGAAACCTTTAAGAAAAACGGCGGCACAATAGTTGCCCAGGAAGCCGTTGCACCGACCGATACGGACATGAAGCCTGTTTTGACCAAGATCGCCACGGCCAAACCGGAATTCATCTATTATCCTATCTTTGTCGCTGCTGCCGGCCATATTACCCGCCAGGTTAAAGAAGTTTCCGGTTTTGAGAAAGTCGCGCTGATGTCAGCTGACGGCGCTTTCTCGGTTGATTTCTACAAAGCCGCCGGAGAAACAGCAGTCGGCATGTACCATTCCAGCCCGGATTTTGAGGCTTTCGGCAAAGTATATGAGGATTTTATTCAGAAACACATCAAGAAATACGGCGAGAAAACTTTAGCTCCTTTCCACGCCCATGCCTATGATGCAGCCAACCTGATTTTCAAGGCAATTGAAAAAGTTGCCAAGAAAGAAAAGGACGGAACTCTCTATATCGGCCGCAAAGCCTTAAGAGACGCCCTCTATGCTACGAAGAATATGAAGGGCATCACCGGCAAAATCACATGTAATGAATACGGCGACTGCGCTGATCCGCGAATTGCTGTCTATAAAACAACTCCGGAAAATGTTAAAACTTTGGTAATGCCTAAAAAATCTTTCTGGAAACCTTACTAAAGATTGTCAGAATAAAAACCCGGTTTTGTTCA
>JAUPLM010000089.1 GCA_030836965.1 Thermodesulfobacteriota bacterium
ATGTACGAACTCAGATCCTTTTTTACCTTTTCTTTTGAACCTGATGTTTCCGCGCCTTGACTGAAAATTTTCGAAATTGCTGCATGATGATATTTCCCTGTAAACGTTCTGAGAAGGCATCCATACTTCAATATCGTAAGTTTTTGCGGCAGAGAAACCAAGATCTCCGGTGCATAGCGATATAACCTGGTATGGAAGTTCGAGGAGTTTTAAAATCGTCTCCGCATCGTTTAACAGTTTTTCAAGTTCATCATAAGATGTTTCAGGTTTTGAAAATTTAACCAGTTCCACCTTGTTGAACTGGTGTTGCCTAATCAACCCTTTGGAGTCTTTGCCGTATGAGCCTGCTTCTGAGCGGAAGCATGGCGTATAGGCGGTGTATAAAACCGGCAGAATACTTTCATCAAGTATCTCGTTCTGATGGATATTTGTCACAGGCACTTCCGCTGTCGGTATCAGGTAATAATCCCATCCTTCTAACTTGAAGAGGTCTTCAGCAAACTTGGGCAATTGCCCAGTGCTCGTCATGCTTTGTTTATTGACGATAAAGGGTGGGAGTACTTCTGTATAGCCATGCTTCGTGGTATGCGTTTCAAGCATAAAATTGATCAAAGCTCTTTCCAGTTTTGCACCGGGGCCAAAATAAAGAGGAAAGCGGGCTCCCGTTATCTTTGAAGCCCTGTCAAAATCGAGCACTTTGAGATCTTCGCCTATTTCCCAGTGAGATTTAGGTTTGAATATAAATTCAGGAAGTTTGCCGATGGTTCTTATAATCTGATTATCCGCACTGTCTTTTCCATCCGGAACAGATGCATGGGGAATATTGGGTATTTCCAGAAGAATTCTGTTTATTTTTTCTTCATTTTCAGCAAGTTCCGAATCAAGATTTTTTATTTTTGCCGAGACTTCGCGCATTTCCAGAACAAAGTCATTTGCATCATCACCTTTTCTTTTCATAGATGCAATTTTGTCTGAGACGACATTACGGTGATGCCTCAATTCTTCAATTTCTGTAAGAATTGACCTTGCTTTAGTGTCATATATCCTAAAACCATCAAAATCGGCGTTTTTGCAACGCTTCAAAACCGATTTTTGTACAATATCCAAATTTTGTCTGACAAACTTAATTTCCAGCATGAGTATACCTATTTTTTATAAAATACCTGTATAATAATATGTTATACTTTCATAAAAGCGAATAACAACTTTTTCCGAATATTTAAATTATTATATCACATAATGTACAATTTGCAGGAAGAATCTATAAGCCCGGGTGCAACCAGCCCCAATAAAAAACCGATATAATTTACTTATAACCATGTACCCTCTTTTTAGTCAATGATTTTTATAGGTTGACATTTGTCAACTATTATGTTAATAAAATTACAAATTCCACTATCTCGGGAGATTATATATGGAGGAGATTCGGGGGAAAAAAGTTGAAATACGCAATAATATATCAAAAATATTCAGCAAGCTTTCGTCTAATAATATATCGGAAAAAACACGGGGAATAGAAAAAAGGCTCTTTGAATTTGCCAATTTCGTCGAGGCGAAAACATCTTTACTGTATATAAATGCTGCATGTGAAGTTATTACCGGTAACATTTTAAAAAAATGTTTTGACAACAATAAAATTGTTGTTCTCCCCGCCTTTAATGAGGAAAAAAATGAAGTAATCCTGATGAAAGTCGACAACATTAAAACCGACATGAAATATAAAAAAAACGGAACATCGGAACCCGATGCCGATAAGTGTAAAATAATTCCCATGGAATTTATAGAGATAGCAATTATTCCAGGGGTCGCTTTTGATGAAAAAGGGGGT
Source organism: Thermodesulfobacteriota bacterium (assembly GCA_030836965.1). Classification (GTDB taxonomy): domain Bacteria; phylum Desulfobacterota; class Desulfobacteria; order Desulfobacterales; family RPRI01; genus RPRI01. The sequence continues at coordinate 1,829 of JAUPLM010000089.1, forward strand.
AGAATAGGATCCGGCGACGGAGCTTATGACAGGTTAATTCCAAAACTTCCGCCAACCACCAGGAAAGTCGCCCTTGCTTATGAAAGCCAGATTGTTCAGTATATACCGATGGAATCACATGATAAGTATGTAGATATTATAATTACAGAAAACAGGATAATTTATAAGATTTAACGGCTTGCCAGATTATCAAGTCTATGGTTGCAGGATTTTTTCAAATTTTTGAAGATTTGCATCTTCTCCAACAGCAATAACCGTATCTCCGGCCTGTATTTTAGTCTCAAACGAAGGATTAAACAACATACTTCCATCCTGCTTTTTTATTGCAATAATAATAAGGTTATAGTTTTGCCTGATTCCGGAATCTTTTAACATAATGTTTATAATGCCTGAAGAAGCACTGACGGGAATCTCCTCCATTTTAATGTCTTTACGATGTTCGGTGAAAGCAAGATCTAAAAAGGTTGTTACCGCAGGTCGCAGAATTCTCTGAGCCATGCTGATTGCGCCGATATCATATGGTGATACAACGCTGTTGGCCCCTGCAGCCAATAGCTTGGATTTTGCTTCGTTTCGGGTAGCTCTGGCTGTTATGTTCAGGCCAGGATTAAGTTGTCTTGCGCTTAAGACAAGAAAAACATTATCTGCATCTGTAGCGAGAACGGCGGCAAGTCCTCTGGCTGTCTTTATGCCTGCTTTTATCAGATTTAATTCATCACCGGCATCTGCGGGCAAATACAAAATCCCGTCTTCTTCCATGACCGGGATAAGATCCTTGTTGTTTTCAATAACAATAAGGTCAAAATCTTTCCTGATCATCAGGTTTTTACAGAGCATTTTACCGATTCGACCATATCCGCATACAATGTAGTGGTTTTTAAGCCTGCCGATTTTTTTATCCAATCTCCTCCTCCCCAGAACATCTCTAATTCTTCCTTCTACCATGAATTGAACTATGGCGCCTGCTATATATAAGCAGAAGCCGACACCGCAAAAAATCAGTAAAATTGTAAAAATACGCCCATTTCTGCTGACTTCATGAACTTCACCGTAGCCGACAGTGGCGATTGTGGTTACCGTCATATATATTGAATCAAGAAGGTTCCAACCCTCGATAGTCATATAGCCTACAGTTCCGGCAATACAAATAAAGAGTGTCAACAGAAGGGATAATACGATATGCTTTATACTGTTCATGAAAGTTTCGTTTTAATATTATAGTTTTTTCACTCAAATAACCGGGAGAAAGAAGGCAGATTCTCCACCACCGACGGGCAGGGATTTAATCATCCCAGCGGTCTTATTATGGACTATTTATAAGGCTATCGTCATTATATAAGAAAAACGGTAAAACTTTCAAGGTTTGAATTCTTGACGCGGAATAATTGATTTGGTAGGTAAACAAGCATGAATG
>JAUPLM010000090.1 GCA_030836965.1 Thermodesulfobacteriota bacterium
TACCGCGGACGGGGAAACCTTTGGACAGGTAAAACCGATGAAAATCCCGGAAATTCTGGAGGAAAACAAGTAGCAGGGTTTTTGAACAGATCACCTGAAGCCATGTCAGGGTATGGGCTCATGCGATCTGCCGGAAAATATACAGTGACATAATCAACGCCCCCGGTTGATCGACAAAGATCAGACAGGCAAAGATAAATAACGGCTTCGTGAGCACTTATCCTCTGAGGCTGTTCGGAACTGATGGATGCGGATTTGTTGCCGTTGCAGAAATAAGGAAAGAATCCGGCGGATCGCATGAGCCCATACCCTGATATGGCTTCAGATTAGGCGTTATGCAACTTTCTCACAGAGCTGATTATTTAAGAGTTTATCAACCTTTTTAAAGAGAGGGAGAACTCGGATGAATCGATTAACTCCTGAAAGCCTGAACAAGCTTAGTTCCGAGATGAACCGTTTCATGGCCGTCCGTTTCATAGACGATATTCCCGCAGGGCGTCCGGTTTATCCTTATCATCTGATGATTTGCGGTGGTACAGGCTGTCATGCATCCAAAAGTATGGAAATAGTCCACCGCCTTGCCGACGCAATTGAACGGAGGCAAATCGGGGATAAGGTAATTATTATCGAGACAGGCTGCAACGGATTCTGTGCTCAGGGGCCGGTCATGGTTGTCTACCCCGGTGGCATTTTTTATGAGTACCTGAAAGCCGACCATGTCGATGAAATACTTGACCGGCATATTCTTAAAGGTGATCCCGTTGAAAATTTCATGTATCACGATCCTGTCACCGGCCGCGTTATCCCCCGTTTGAAGGATATCCCGTTCTTTTCCATGCAGCAGACCCGGGTACTGAGAAACAAGGGGTTAATAGCAGCCGAGCGTATTGATGAATACATAGGAACCGGCGGGTACCTGGGTGCATGTAAAGCGCTTTTTGAAATGAATTCCGAGGATATTGTAAAAGAGATCAAGATTTCAGGCCTGCGCGGGCGTGGCGGCGCAGGATTTCCCACCGGTCTGAAATGGGAATTTGCCAGCCGTTCACCGGGTCCGGTCAAATACATTCTCTGCAATGCCGATGAAGGTGATCCGGGAGCGTTCATGGACCGGAGCGTGCTTGAGGCCGACCCCAATTCAGTTCTTGAAGGCATGATTATCGCGGCCAAGGCAATCGGATCTCATCAGGGGTATATATACTGCCGGGCTGAATATCCGCTTGCCGTCAAACGGCTCAATATCGCCATCGAACAGGCACGCCATTACGGTCTTCTCGGGAAAGATATACTGGGTTCGGGTTTTGACTTTGACCTTGAGATATACAGGGGCGCCGGAGCTTTTGTATGCGGAGAGGAAACAGCTCTTATGACCTCTATCGAGGGGAAGCGGGGCACACCCCGTCCAAGGCCGCCATTCCCGGCCGTTTCCGGTTTATGGAAAAAACCGACTGTTTTAAACAATGTCGAAACTCTGGCCAGCGTGGCACAAATCATCATTCACGGAGGGAAATGGTATGCGGAGCTTGGTACCTTGCGCAGCAAGGGATCCAAAATCTTCGCCGTTACCGGAGACGTCAACAATGTCGGGCTGGTTGAAGTTCCTATGGGAACTGCTCTGGGCGATATTATCTTCGATATTGCAGGCGGCATTCCGAAAGGGAAAAAGTTCAAAGCCGTGCAGCTTGGAGGTCCTTCCGGAGGTTGTATACCGGGGCAGCATCTGAACACGCCTGTTGATTATGAGTCGCTTACCCAGCTTGGAGCGATCATGGGATCCGGCGGCATGATCGTAATGAATGAAGACAAATGCATGGTGGATGTCGCGCGGTTTTTCATGGATTTTTGCGCCGATGAGTCTTGCGGCAAATGCACTCCGTGCCGGGTGGGAACACGCAAGATGCTCGAAGTGCTTACCAGGATCTGCGAAGGCAAAGGCAGGTCCGGAGACATTGAAACCCTGGAGAGGTGGGCGGATATAATGCGTAATACCGCTTTGTGCGGTCTCGGCCAAACGGCTTCCAATCCTGTGCTTTCCACGCTCAGGTATTTCCGCCATGAATATGAATCCCATATCCTGGAGAAACGATGCCCGGCAGTTGTATGTGCCGGAATTTTCGATGCTCCATGCAAGCATGCCTGTCCGGTCGGCATGGATATACCCGACTATATAGCGCTGATCCGGGAGAACAGAATAGAGGATGCATACAAGGTGCTGTTAAAAACCAATCCGTTTCCAAGCATCTGCGGGCGGGTCTGCGAACACCGCTGCGAGCTGAAATGCAGACGATCCATGATGGATGAACCTATCAGCATAAAATACCTTAAACGATATATAACAGATCATGCGGGGAGGCCGCCCGTCAAGTCTGCGGCTGTGACGCGCAAGGAAAAGATTGCCGTCATCGGCGCAGGTCCGTCAGGACTGACTGCCGCCAGGGATCTGGCTATGCGCGGCTACAGGGTAACAATTTTTGACCAGTCCCCCGAGGCCGGTGGAATGCTGAGATGGGCCATTCCTGCTTACCGCCTTCCCCGTGATGTGCTCCGGCGGGAAATTCAGGACATCTTTGATCTGGGAGTCGAATTTAAGGGAAATATCTGCATCGGCAGAGATCTTTCGTGGGAGGAGATTGCAGGCCGGTTTCAGGCGGTATATCTGGCCATCGGCGCTCAGCGGAGCGCTGCGGCTGATTTGCAAAGTATCGAAGGTGTCCGTGTGTCAGGCGCGGTAGAGTATCTCAGGGAGTATAATCTCGGTCACAATCCGTATACCGGCCGGAAGGTCGTGGTTGTCGGCGGAGGTAATGCGGCTATCGATGCAGCCCGCTGCGCTGTCAGGCTGGGAGCTGAAGATGCGGCCATTCTCTATCGTCGCCAGAAAGCCGATATGCCGGCTCAGCCGGACGAGATTCTGGCAGCGGAACAGGAGGGTGTCCGGATATGCGTCATGGGCGCTCCCCTGCGGTTTGAAGAAACGGCAGGCCCGCTGAAAAAACTTATCTGCCAGCGTATGACCCTCGGTGAATTTGACGCCGGCGCGAGACGAAAACCGGTTCCGGCAACAGGTGATCAGTTTGTGATGGAAACAGATCATGTCATACTTGCAATAGGACAACAACTTGATGTTGCAGGTGACATACGAAGCACCGGGGTGGGGATCAGCCGCAGAGGCCTGATCGAAATTATGCCTGACAAAAAAAGCCGGACTGCGGGAACGATGATATTTGCAGGTGGAGATGCTGTCAGGGGGCCTGATACGGTAATCGGCGCTATTTCCGACGGCCACGCGGCTGCCGTAGAAATAGATTCGGCCATACGGGAAAGAAACGCGGAACCTGCCTATGAGCCGCCCCAGCCGGAAGCAATTGTAATTCCCGGATTACCGGAAGCTCAGACCGAATCAAAACCAAGGGTATCAATGCCCGAAGCCGATCCGGCTCAACGTAAAACGGATTTCAGGGAGGTTGAGCTCGGATTTACTTCCGGTGCGGCGCTTGAAGAGGCCGGTCGCTGTCTCCGGTGCAATCTTAAGGAAGTTGAAGCCGGGGAATCCTGAACTTATCGCAAAGCAGGCAGGCTGTTAATACGCAAAGGAGAAAATGTAAATGGAAAATATTCCAAAGCAGGTAAACGTGACTATTGACGGTTTCCGGTTATCTGTTCCGGAAGGAATGACGATCCTGGAAGCCGCCCGTGAAAACAACATCCGGATACCTACCCTTTGCCATCATCCTGCGTTGTCGGCATGGGGCGGATGCCGCCTGTGCGTTGTTCAGGTGGATGGCAGTCCCAAACTTGCAGCAAGTTGCGTTATGCCGGTGCGTGATGGAATGACGGTCATTACGAACAGCAGCAATATCATTGCCGCACGCCGCACGATTCTGGAGTTTCTGTTTGCCGAGCGGAATCACTATTGCATGTTCTGTTCCCAGAGCGGGGATTGCGAATTACAGGCGCTGGCATATGAACTGCAGATGGATCATCTCACAGTGCCTAACTCCTATGAGCAGTTCCCCGTTGATATTACAAGTGAATATATGGCGATTGACCATAATCGCTGTGTGCTTTGCGGACGATGCGTTCGTGCCTGCCGTGAGATTGCTGGAGCATATGTTCTCAATTATCAGGGACGCGGCATACGGAATCAGGTTACTTTTGACCTTGATGTGAGCCGGGGTGAATCCTCCTGCATGGGCTGCGGGGCATGCCTGCAGGTTTGTCCCACCGGAGCTATTTTTAACCGCTACCGTACTCATCGTACGGTGAAAGGACATCCTAAAGAGAAACTTATAGCCTCGGATGCTTTTTGTCCCAATTGCGGCCTGATGTGCGAAACTCGCACTATTACGGAGGATAATCAGCTGATCCGGATTGACGGCCTTATCACGCCCGGCATCCTGGGTCCCGAGCGCGGCCAATTGTGCGTAAAAGGACGCTTTGAGCCTCTGAAAACCCCGGGTAAACGACTATTTTACCCTATGATCAGGGAAGATGACGGCATATGGAAGAAGGTCTCGTGGAAAGCGGCCATGGATCTGGTAGAAAAGAGTATGAGTACAAGAAAAAAGGGGACGTTCGGGCTGGCTTCCAGCCGATGCGCCAACGAACATCTCATGATATTCCGTGATCTCATGCTTAAAGGCTGGGCGGCCGATTCACTGGATACTCTTGACGGCCGTTCCCTCAGAAATCTGGCCGGCGCATGGAAAGAGATGGGGAAGACTTTTCTTGGACTGAAAGAGGCTCCCTGGCAGCGCATATCCGATGCAGACCATATTTTTATAGATGGCGCAGATTCTTTTAAAACCCAGCCGCTGATAGGAGGATTGATAAGGCGGGCGATTATCGAAAAAGGAAGTACTGCGTTTACTATCGGAACAAATGATCCGGTCAGCCCCTGGAGTACCGGTTTTGTGCCTGTGGCTGCCGGAAATGAACAGCCCGTAATGGCGGCATTCCTGGCTCAGTCGCTCAGAATCCATACTCCTCAACTGTCGCCGGGCTGGGAACCGGTTCTTTCAGAGATGAAAAAGTTAAATGTGCAGAGCTGTCTGGATCAGGCCGGTATGGATGATTCCGCAAAAGCAGCGTTTATGGCTGCGGTTGATGCATTTGTGAAGAGCAGGAATCCGATAATCATTGCAGGGAAGGAAATTACCGATCTGCCGCAGAACGGCAGTTTATGCCATCTGATGCTCCTGTCGCTGCTCAAGGGTATTTTGCCTGAAAATGCACTGAGGTTTGTGATTCTCAAAGAAAACGGCAACAGCGCGGGGGCTCTGAGGCTTGCAATACGCTCAGGAACACCGGCCGGGAGATGGAAGCGCGGACTGATGATGCTGGATGATGAGGATCTCCAGGACTCGCCGGTTCCGGAGCAGCTAACCGGCGCGGAATTTCTGGCTGTAATAACTCCTTATTTCCCGGAAGCTCTGAAAGATGTCGCTCATGTACTTATTCCGAGGCCTTCATTGCTTGAAGAGGAAGGAACATATACTTCTCTTGACGGGTATAAAACCCGCACCCTGTATCCTATCCTGAAGAGGCCGAAAGATGTGAGTGAGTCCTGGCAAACTCTGCTGGCTCTGATGCAGCGCACCGAGTTCCATCCCAGTTATGCAAGGTGGAAAGATATAAGAGAAAGAGTTGCCGGCGAAATGCAATCCGGACTGTAAACTGTTTTATGGAGGTGAGTTAATGACAAAACCTAAAGTGGCTACTGTATGGTTGGAAGGATGTGCCGGATGCCACATGTCTTTCCTGGATCTGGACGAGAAACTTCCGGATGTGCTTGCGGCTGTTGATCTTACCGTAAGTCCGGTTACGGACTTCAAGAATTTCGATTTTGGTTCTCTAACAGTGGGAATTATAGAAGGCGGCATCGGCAATAAGGAACAGGAGGAGGTCGCAGTTAAACTGAGGGAGCATTGCACAATCCTTATCGCGTGGGGCGACTGCGCCGTTTTTGGCGGAATCAATACTCTGCGTAATGCAATTCCGGTAATGGAACTGATGCGCTATGGCTATCAGGCGACAGCCGGCACGGTTTCGGGTGTTCTGCCGGTCAACGAAGAATTGCCGGTTCTTCTGGATCAGGTGATTCCGGTCAATCAGTTGGTAAAGGTGGATGTGTATGTTCCCGGATGTCCGCCTTCTCCGGAAGCCATTGCTTACTGCCTTACGGAAATATTAAAGGGACGAATGCCGGTCGTCCTTCCCCCGAGCATGATGCACTTTGACTGAGGAGACCTATTATATGAGCGACAATCGAAAAATAACAATAAATCCGATTTCCCGTATTGAAGGCCATGGCAAAGTAGTAATCCATCTGGATTCGGACGGCAATGTGGAGGACGCGAAATTTCATGTCACCCAGTTCAGGGGGTATGAACGGTTTTGCCAGGGCCGGCCTTTTGAGGAAATGCCGATCATAACACAGCGAATCTGCGGAATCTGTCCGGTCAGTCATCAGCTGGCTTCAGCCAAGGCGTGTGATGCCATTCTGGGTGTGAGAATTCCTGATACGGCCACGGCACTGAGAAGGCTTATACATATGGGGCAGTTTATCCAGTCGCATGCGCTCCATTTCTTTTATCTTGCAAGCCCGGATCTGCTTTTCGGATGGGACTCTGATCCTGAGGTGCGTAATGTGGTAGGCGTGATAGGGGCTTATCCGGCGATAGCAAAAAAGGGTATACATCTTAGAAAATTCGGCCAGGATGTAATAAGAGCCCTTGGCGGGAAAAGCGTACACCCAGCTTATGCAATTCCGGGAGGCGTTATTAACTGTCTGGCGGAACGGGAGAGGGATAATCTCCTGACCGGATTTGCACAGGCCTATGATGCCTGTTATACAGCCCTGGATTTCATCAAGGAATGGCTTGAAAAAAACCGGTTCGAAATCAAACGGTTTGCCAATTACGAATCGCTCCTGGCCGGCCTTGTGGATGATGCCGGTTGTCCGGATATGTACAACGGCAAGCTGAGGATACGGCACAGCTCAGGAACTCCCGGGGTGGAGTTTGATCCTGAGGATTACCTGAAATTTATAGCCGAACATGTCGAGAGCTGGTCCTACCTGAAATTCCCTTATTTCAAAGAGCATGGATTTCCACAAGGTTTTTACCGGGTAGGGCCACTGGCCAGGATCAATATGGCCGATGCGGTGAGCACGCCCAAAGCTCAGGCCGAGTTGCTGATATACAGGGAAAAAACACGCGACGGATTGAGCGGGTCCACTCTTCTGTTTCATTACGCCAGGATGATCGAACTGCTTAACTGCCTGGAAGCAGCCGAAAAACTATTGCAGAGCGAAGCCATCTGCGGTACGGATATCCAGAATCGAGGGCATGTTTCAAACAACGAAGGGGTCGGGGTGATCGAGGCTCCTCGCGGAACCCTCATCCACCATTACAAGGTGGATAAACATGGTGTTATTGAAGACGTAAATCTGATTGTGGCTACAGGACACAATAATTATGCAATGAATCTATCCGTAGGCATGGTTGCGTAGGAAGATATCCGTGAGGGGCGAGTGCGTGAGGGCATATTAAACCGTATCGAAGGCGCCATCAGGTGTTATGATCCATGCCTTTCCTGCTCGACCCACGCCCTTGGTCAAATGCCGCTCCATGTCCAGGTTTACAGCAAAGAAGGGCAACTGCTGGTTCAACTTCAAAAGGACTGACAAGTGAATGTTTTTCAGAACGCTGAAAAGGTAAACTTCCTGATCATCGGCTTTGGCAACCGCCATCGCAGGGACGACGGTATAGGACCGTATGTGTCGGATCAGTTGAAGTTGAGCCTTGGAAATACCCCCGGTATCCGGATTGTATCTCTTCATCAGCTTGGTCCCGAACTGGCGGAAGATCTGTGGACCGCGACCGGGGTTATTTTTATCGACGCTGACAACGGGCCGCTGCCGGGAGGTTGTTCATGGAGCGATGTCCGGCCGGTTTCCGGCATGAACAGGAATATCCACAGCCTGCTAGTAAACACCTTGCTGGGAATGACGCAATTAATTTATAACCGGTGTCCGCCGGCATGGATGGTTTCGGTTAAGGGATATGATTTTGGTTTCGGCGAGGGATTGAGCCCGGAAGCGGCAGATAGCGCAAACCGGGCAGCCGGGGAAATAATCAATTTTATCATGAACGGCTTTGTAAATCCCGCGCAGAATGCGTCAGCGTATTCCTCTGCTGGTTCGTGTGATCCGATGTTATGTACCGCTAGGCTGATTAATAACAGGAAAGGTTTAATATAAGGAGCAAACCATGGGCGGCTTAACCGACATACTGATCATTGATGATGACAAAGATCTGGTTCAGGCGATGCAGATCATTCTGGAACGGCATAATTACGGTGTCCGGGTAGCCTATAACGGAAAAGAGGGGTATGATAAAATAGAAGCAAAGCCCCCCGATCTTGTTATACTTGATGTCATGATGGCGACCGATACCGAAGGGTTCGATCTGGCATATAAGCTGAAACAGCTTCCCGAATACCGGAATATCCCAATTGTAATGGCGACATCCTTTCCCCGGACTATGGCCGAGCAGGGACCGGAGAGGTTTCAGCACATACTGGGTGAATCATGGCCGGTATCGCACTTTATAGAGAAGCCCATTGATCCTGAGGAATTGCTGTCGGTTATCGGAAAAATACTTTCTGAGTGTAAAACGGAATAATGAAGATTTCGTAAAAAAATTATTCTCACACAAAGCTCACGGAGGAGGCAACGAAAAACCTGAATACTTTTATTATATCTTTCTTAGTGCCTTTGTGCCTTCGTGTGAGAAGTTGACTTTTTACTAGTCCGTCAAATATAGTTTCCTGCGGAAGGAGGCCTGCTGGTGCGACTCGGATACGAGCTTATCAGAGAACAGTTGTTCTTCCGCAAAGAACTTATTGAACGATTGCCATGGTTAATCCGGTTAAGATGGATAGTGGCTGTTGCCGGTATAACAGCGTACGTTGCCGTTTATTTTTTACGGCAGACATTGCTGCCGCTCCCTTTGGCGATGATTCTTTTCACCGTTTTTCTGTACAATCTTCTTTTCAGGTTCATCTGGCAGCACGCCCTTCCCTTTAAATATCAGAATGACCCTTCATCGACCCAATCGCATGTTTATAATGCCCGGGAAGTTCAATCGTTCAGTATTTTTGCCCATGTCCAGATATCAGCCGACCTTCTGGCCCTTTTTATGGCAATTTACTATTCAGGAGGTATCCGCAGTCCGTTTGCACATTTTTTCATATTTCATATAATCCTGGCCGGAATCCTGCTGACGCCGGCAAGCTGCTATATTTATGGAATACTTGTTTTCATGATGATGGGCGGTCTCATTTTGCTCCAGCAATGGTCGCTGGTCCCCATATATACGGTATGGTTTCAGAATGTCCCGTTATCCGGTGAATTCACGCCAAACGAGATCATCATCCGGTATTTTACGCTGGTAACGGTTATTATTGTCACGGCATTTCTGGTGACGACCATAAAGCTGGGCCTCAGAACCAAAGGGAGAGAACTGCTCAGGCTGTCAAAAGCGCTTGACGAGAGCAACAGCAAGCTCACGGCTCTCTATGAGATGGTCCGGGAAATGGGGCTATGTTCGGAAAAACAAGCTCTGATGGATTCAGCAACCCGCCGGGCTGCCGGAATAATGGGAGTAAAGGCATGTTCCATCAAATTAATTGATGAACAGAAGGGGACTCTTCGCTTCGCTTCAACTTACGGACTCAGTGAAGATTACACCAAATCGAAAGACGGTATTGATATTAATAAGAGCCCGATCAACCGGAAAATAATCGAAGGTTCCTTCAGCGCCATAGGGAATATTGAGGAAAGGGACTATTTCCAGTACCCGGAAGATATCCTGAAAGAAGGGATTGCATCCATGATCTGCCTTCCCCTTCGTGTTGACAAGATGGTTCTCGGCGTATTCTGCGTATACAGCAAAACAGCGCGCTATTTTACAGAAAGCGATGTCAGGTTTTTTGCTCTGATGGCCAGCCTGACCGCGCTGGAAATTGAAAAACTCAACGCACAGCTCAACCGTACCTGGTTTTTACAAAAAGTCGCCCATCAGCTCCGCTCTCCGTTGCATGCTGTTGCCGGCCTGCTCAAGATATTGCAAAACGGTTATCTTGGCCCGGTAAATGTCCGGCAGGAAGAGACTCTTCTACGCTGTGAAAAACGGCTGGAGATATCGGACAGCTTAATCAGCGATCTGCTCAGATTGAGCATCAGACGGGAAACTCTGATCCGCGAGGAACTGCATCTGGTGAATGCGCGGCAGGTACTGCTCTCTTTATCGGAAATGTTTGAAACTCAGGCGAGGGAAAAATCCATAGATATTGCCTACCGGATTGATGAGACGCTGCCGGCCATACAGGCAACAGAAAGACTGCTCGACGATCTCTTTTCGAATCTGATTTCAAATGCCGTAAAATATACGCCGCCCGGAGGGAGTATTACTGTCAGTCTGTCGCGAAGCGATGAAGATAAAATAAGGCTTGATGTTGCTGATACGGGTATCGGTATTCCGGAAGATGCCTCTTTACACCTGTTTACAGAGTTCTTCAGAGCCGAAAACGCCAAGGCCTTTACTGAGGCGGGAACCGGACTTGGCCTGGTTATTGTCAAGGAAATACTCGACCAGTTGAAAGGTACGGTTTCCGTCAAAAGCCGTGTCGGTGAAGGAAGCACATTTACCTGCCATATTCCCATAAGGTGATCGGACCGGTATATACACGAGTCAAGCCTTTCAACTTGAGACCTTTAAAGGCCGGCAGACATATCCGGTTTTGCCGTTTTGCAAGAAATTATTATGAAACATAACAACGCCCCCTGATTGTCAACAAATAGACAAAGGCAGAGACGAAATAACGGCTTCGTGGGTTTAAATCCTCTGGGGCTGTCCAGGTCTGATTGGAGCGGATATGCTGCCGTTGACAAAGCCTTTTCCGATCTTGCCAAACGGCAAAACCGGATATGTTTGCCGGCCTAATATCGGATAAATACAGGTCCCCTAATTTACTACCCAGACGGCCATCTTTTTAGCCATATGCAGAATTTTCCTGCTTACTCTTCCGATAAAGAACTCATCAACAGCTGAAAGACCGCGCCTTCCCACCAGAATGGTTCCGAATCCACCCTCTTTTGCCTCAACTAGAATGCTGCCGGCCCTGCTTGACTTTTCGGTAAGAATTTTCGCTGATATCCTTGATGAAGCAATACCGGCGGAAACAAGTTTTCTTTTGGCTTCTTCAACAGCCGGTTCGATTTTTCTCCTGTTCATTTCGGTCCAGTCGGTCACTATATCGGAGAAGGATGCTTCACTTAAACCTTGCCGGGCTGTGCCGATTGATCTTATTACATTGCATAGCATTATTTCACAATCCGTATTGTTCAGCATGGAGCCGGCACTTGAGACACATTTCATGGATCCCTTCGATCCGTCAAATGCTATAAGAAATTTTTTAGGATTCGGCTTGCCTCCCACAATAACAAGAGGGATATTAACCAGATTTCCTATCAGTTTGTTTGCCACGCTTCCTAATACGATATCTTTTAAATTGCTGTTTCCGGTTCGTCCTACTACAACCGCATTATAACCGCCGGTATCCGCTTCGTTCAAAATATCCCGGGCTATACCTGCTTTTCTCCCCTCAATTTTGACCGACACGGCATCAGGCTGGAAGCCTGCCGTATAAAGAATTTTGCAGGCTTTATTCACTGAGGCGTTGATGATTTTTTTCTGATGTGTGGCCCAGGCTCTGACAGGCGCAAGCTTGGAACGGTACTCAGGGCTTTTTTCCAGATCCCAGAATGATTCGGGTATTTCCGAATCAACATGAAGAAGAACTATTTTACTTCCTTCAGGCTTAAAAACGCTTCCCGCGTACCGGACAGCAGATACAGACTGACTGGATCCGTCGATGGGAATAAGCACTTTTTTTACCGGCTGCATAATAACCACTCCTTCAAAAAATTTCCCGTTTGTTTTCAGTATGATCAACATAGTAGAGCAGGTCGGCTTTATTTCTCAGATCTGACAGCAGATTTTTGAATTTTGACCGGTCAACTCCGTATGCCCTGATATAAACATTACGGAATCCGTGCTGAACCTTTTCATAAGAGGTAAGAATGCTTGCCATGCGACCGCCGTAATTTCTGATTATATCGGCAACCTCTTTTATAGAGCCGGGGAGATCTTTGACTCTGAACCCGAAATGGATTCCCTTTTTAGCTATACCTGTAAGAGAAAGGATAACCTTGAAAATATCAGCCTGAGTTATAACCCCGACAAGGTGTTTGTCCTTATCAACTACCGGCGCTCCCGATATGTTGTTTTCAAGAAGCATCGAAGCGGTTTCCTCTATCGTGAAATCGAACGGGACGGTTAAGGGTTTTTTGCTCATGATATCTTTTATTTTGATTTTTGATATAAGATATAAAAGCTCGTGAACATCAAGGGTTGTAGCATCCGATGCCGATGCCTTTTTAAGATCGCGGTCCGATACAATCCCGACAAGCTTTCCTTTTTTCATTACCGGGAGCATATTTATTTTATGCTGCTTTGTTAAATTTATCGCATCCTGCATGGAATCATTTTCATCGATTGTTATAACTTTTTTACTCATCCAGTTTTTGACTAACATTTTTTCCTCCTTTTGATATCGTTAAACTATATGATATAATAAATATAAACAGAAGGTGGATTCTCCGCTGCCCGCAATGGGGAAGTTCGGTTCATATGGTATCAAATATTATGCTTTCCTTTTTTATTTTACATTCAGGCCGCATGTTGTCAGGCCATGATTTCATCAGGAACAAGGCTTTTTCACCTGATAATATGATGCGGTTTGCATATCTGGCTATATCGCCTGCGTTGTAACGGAAAACATTGACTCCGAAAGGTTCGATGTTCCCAATAAAATCGGTGTTGATAAATATTTTTTTAGAGACCTTAAGACAGTCTTGAATTGAATACAGGAGATGAAGTGCCGATGATCCGTCAAAATCGCCGACAAGTTTAATCTGAATATTTTCTCCGGTTCTGTCAATATAAATCCTGAAATTTGTTGCCATGACGTCTCCTTGCGTATTTCAGATATGGCAAATATATGTTTTTCAAAATTCTCGCCGGAATTCGGCTCGGCCGTCCAAGGCTGACTA
>JAUPLM010000091.1 GCA_030836965.1 Thermodesulfobacteriota bacterium
TCGGCGTATGAATTTTTGATTTCGATAGCAACAGCGTCTGTTCCGACTCTACCAAAACCTGCCGCTGAACCCCAGTTCGTATCAAACTCAAACTTGTTTACGAACTTAAGGTTGTCGTTCAGTTTTGCCGTGTAATATAGTCTGGTACGTGTATCGACCATAACATTATCTCTTGCTTCTTCAAGAGCCTGAGTATCATCACCGGTAAAATTTCTCTGCTGAAACATTCTTGTACGCCAGTAACCGCCGAAGATGTTCTCAAGAGCTGATGCCGGAACTGTAAAAGATACTACCAGCAGTGCTGCAAGAGCTAAAATTGCAAATTTTTTCATCCTTAATTCCTCCTTAACCTGATTAATAATTAGTTAACCCAAACCTGATAATTTGTGTTACGAAAATCGTACTGGATATCTTTTCCGTCCCACCCCCTTTCATAACCGCGCAGATTTGCCTGAAATTAAGGCGCTTTTTTCGTATCAGGACAGGTTTTAAATGTCAAGAAAAATGTAAATAAAAGGTCTCTGGTCTATGGTTTCAGGTTTATGGTTAAAAACGGGACTGAATAAGGAAACTTGTCTTAAATGCGGAAAACAGGTGTCCGGGATTTCTCCTTGATTCAAGATGCAGGGAGTGTTATGTTTATCTATAAAATGAATAGGGGAACAGACTATGAAAACGAAGCTGAAAATGGTCTACTGGAAAGGGGAAAAGTTCTGGGTCGGTAAACTGGTTGACCATCCGGAGATTATGACTCAGGGCGAAACCATTGAGGAATTGGAAGAGAACATCGCGGATGCCTACAGATTGATGATATCTGATGGAAAATCATAATAATTAATTGAAAATGAAACTTCCTGAAAACACTCTTATCGCTCAAGAAAAACTGACAAAGTATCTATTGGTTTTAAGAAAACGAAATAATAAATCAAATTGGCTTGCTGAAGCTGGATATATACTTGATAACTGGAAGCTGTTGGAAAGTGATTTAAGAGAGCAAATTTTAACAATTGATGCTGTACCAACTGAAAAAACTGATTACGGACAGATGTATGAAATCAGGGGGAAAATGGTTGGCCCTAACGGAAATATTTTGTCAGTATGTACAATTTGGATGACTGAAAAAGCTACAGATAAAACAAAATTTATCACTATGTATCCAAACAAAAAGGAATAATAACATGGCATATAGATTATTTGAAGAAGTCGTATTAAAAAAAGATATTCCTGAAAAAAAGCTCAGGCGCGGGGATGTTGCAACCATTGTTGAACATCATCCTGTTTCTGGTGGAGAAGACGGATATTCATTGGAAATATTTAATGCGCTCGGTGATACTATATCCGTTATCACCATAGCCGAATCGGCAATAGAACCGATAAAGAAGGATGAGATATTCAGTGTTCGTTCACTTGAAGCGGCATAGGTTTGAGGTGTAAAAAAAATAACCAGAAACCAGAGACCTTAAACCAGAAACCAATATTGAGGAGATAATGAATTTGAAATTATTTAAAAACACTATTCTTATACTGGCAGTTGTATTATCACTTTCAGGCGCAAACACGGCTTTTCCCGCCGATAAGATATCAAAGGTTCTCATACTTCCTTTTAATATACATTCCGAAAAAGATCTTTCATTCCTTCAAAGAGGAATAGGGGAGATGCTTTCGACACGGCTTGCCTTTAACAACAAAGTCAAGATCATCGGAAAAGAGGAGGCGGGAATCGCCGCCGGCAAAGCAGACGAAAAAGCGGCTCTCGCTGCAGGCGAAAAGACAGGCGCAGATTATGTTCTCTTTGGAAATCTGACCGTATTCGGCGAAAGCATCAGCACAGACGCGAAATTTTACGATGCCAGGACGAAGAGCCCGCTTGTCGTAATCAATGAATTCGGAAGCAGCCAGGGAGATGTCATCTATCATATCAATGTATTCGCGGCGAAGATCAACGAAACCGTTTTCGGGAGAAAAACAGTTTCATCCCAGGCGCCGGCAAAACAGGCTCCCTCGCAACAGACTTCAGGCGGGGGACAGAGTTTGGACAGCCGCAAAAACCCGGAAGAGATGTGGGCAAAGCAGAGCGGAATAAAGATGGCTTCCGATGAAGCCTTCTCAGGTTCAGCAGAGCCTGCCGCCGTATTATGGAAATCGAAAAAATTTGAGACGAAACTGAAAGGGCTTGCCATCGGAGATATTGACGGCGACGGCAAGATGGAAACCGTTTTCGCTGATGATCACAATATTTTTATCTACAGGCAGACCGCCGGGAAATTTGAGAAGATAAAAGAAATAGCCGGGAAAACATATGAATTTTATAGGGGTATAGATATCGCGGACATAAACGGAAACAAAAAAGCCGAAATATTCGTAACTGCAATAAGCGAAGGCGGAAGAGTAATTTCTTTTGTGCTTGAATGGGACGGAAAAGATTATAAAAAAATCTCTGATAATGAAGACTGGCATTACAGGGTACTCGATATTCCGGGCCGCGGCGGAAAAGTTCTGTTCGGACAAAAAGGGGGAAATGCGAACATCTTCTCCGGTAATGTGTATGAACTTAAATGGGTAAGCGGAAATTATATCTCCGCAAACAAGGAGGTTCTGCCAAAAGGCTTGAATGTTTACGGTTTCAATTACGGCGATGTATTGAATTCGGGCCAGGAGATGACGCTCGGGTTTAATGCAAGCGAGTATCTGGGGCTTTTCGATGCGAACGGAAATGAAGAATGGACAAGCAGCGAGCCTTACGGCGGAAGCAGCTCCTATCTCGAACCACCGGCTGAAATCGAAGCCGCGAAGAAAACAAGATATGATCCCGATCCGAGACCTCAGACCAGGCTTTACCTGCCGCAGCGGATTATTGTAACCGACTTCGGGAATGACAAAAAGAAAGAGGTGCTGATAGTTAAAAATATAGACACGTCGGGAGGTATTTTTTCGAGAATCAGGATTTTCAACAGCGGTTATTTCGAATGCCTTTCATGGGACAACGTAGGTCTTTCTCCCATATGGAAAACCAGGAAATTTTCAGGCTATATCAGTGATTACACACTGGGCGATATAGACAATGACGGTAAGGATGAACTTGTCTTTCTGCTTGTAACTCAGACCGGAGGGTCGACTCTGGGGGATGACAGGAGTTTTGTGGTTTCGTGGGATGCCAAGTAGTTTCCATCCGGAAATGGCCCTTTTGAGCGATCCCGGTGTCAATCTGCGGGATTTCTTGTGCGACATACCATTTGTATGTCTTAAGCGCAATCCCTTGATTTCCTTGGGCTTGCCCAAAATTGCCTATTTCCGAACTGGAAACTCACAAGTGTTTAAATTTACTTTCCGGATGGATGATATGTAAGGTGTGAGGCATGAGGCGAAAGCGGGACTGTCAATAAGACATGCAGTTGATCCGTCAAATCCTGTAAATCCTGTCAGATAAGTTTTTGTTGAGGAACCAGAACGGCTTTGTCGTCAAAGTCAAACATAAAAACAGA
>JAUPLM010000092.1 GCA_030836965.1 Thermodesulfobacteriota bacterium
AAAGTAGACGATATAATAGAATTTTATTATATGGAAGAGATAAAGCCGGAATTCGAACAGCAATAACAGGTGCATCCCCGGAAGCGTATGCGGGATGAGCGGGTGAAGAATGTGCTATGGTTGTCGGACTCGGAATAATAACTTTCAGGCTTCATGATTGCCGCTCTCTTAAAAGTAAAAGAACCATCATAAAATCGATTATCGGCCGGCTTCGGAATAATTTCAACGCATCAGTTGCTGAAGTCGGATCAAATGATATTTACGATGAAGCAATAATAGGGTTTGCTGTTGTCGGTAATGACAGGGTCTTGACGAATTCAAAAATTGACAAGATTTTTAACCTTGCCGACGAATTGGGCCTTGCTGAAATTATTAATACGGAAATGGAGATAATCAATTTATGACGCTCTTTTCAAGAGCCGAAAGGGTCGGGGGCCAGATACAAAAAATCCTGTCTGAGATATTGCTGAAAGACATACAGGATCCCAGGCTTGGGATGACGACTATCTCAGCGGTTAAAATGTCAAAAGACTTAAAAATTGCCCGGATTTACTTTACCGTAACCGGTGGGAAATCCAATGCTGATGAAGCGTTGAAAGGATTTAAAAGCGCTGCCGGTTTTTTGAAACGCTCCCTGGCCGGCGAACTCGACCTGCGCTACATGCCTGAGCTTAAGTTTTTTTATGATGAGTCGTTCGATTACGGCGAACAAATAGACAAGGTACTTAAATCAATAAAAAAGGACGATGGACCAGATAATACAACAATTGAATAAAAGCAATCACGTTCTGATTGCTTCTCATACAAATCCGGATGGTGATGCCATAGGATCTTTGCTCGCCATCGGACTTGCCCTTGATTCTTTAAACAAAAAAACAGTTTTGTTCAATGAAAGTCCCATACCCGCGGTGTATCGCTTTCTCCCGTTTGTTGAGCTTATTGAACATCAGATTAAGGACTCATACGCTTTCGATACGGCTGTTATTCTTGATTGCGGAAATATTCAGCGGCTCGGGAAATATTCAGAAACCATTTCCCGCATCCCTGTCATAATAAACATAGACCATCATGTAACAAATACACGTTTCGGAACTTGCCGGCTGATAGACGTTTCTGCCTGTTCAACCGCAGAAATCGCATACGGCATAATAAAAAAAATGGGCGCCCGGATAAATCACGCTATTGCGACTTCGATATATACCGGAATATTGACCGATACAGGATCGTTCCGTTTTTCAAATACGAACAGGCCCGCTTTTACTATTTGTGAAGAAATGATCGGTTTCGGAGTCAAACCCTATGAAGTTGCGCGGCATGTTTACGGCACATATTCCCTTGGCCGCATACGGCTTTTGAATCTCGCGCTTGATTCAATTGAAATTTCTGAAAACCGGAAACTTTCAATGATGACTGTCACGCAGGATATGATTGAAGAAACCGGAACGCAACCGGAAGATGTGGACGGACTGATCAATTATGTAAGGCGGATTGAAGATGTTAAGCTCGCCGCGCTTATACACGAAGCAAAAATGAATTCGCACGGCTCAAACGGATTGAAGAGTTTTCATGTAAGCCTCCGTTCCGACGGATCGGTTGATGTGGCCTCCATAGCAACATCTTTTGGCGGCGGCGGCCATTCGAGTGCGGCGGGTTTTGATATTGAAACCACTCTGGATGCGATAAAAGCAAAAATTCTGAGCTTTTCGGAAAAATTATGATTTTTTGTTTCCCGTTTACCGGGGTCAGGTGTGCCGGAAATTAACAGCGGATTACTTATAATAGACAAACCAGCAGGCATGAGTTCAGCAAGGGTTGTTTCGATCTTAAAAAAACTGTCCGGAGCGAAAAAGGCGGGGCATACGGGTACTCTTGATCCTTTTGCAACCGGGGTATTGCTTTGCTGTATAAATGAGGCAACCAAGATATCGAGATTCTTTCTGGGCGGGAACAAGAAATACAGAGCACGGCTCTGCCTTGGCATTGAGACTGATACACAGGATTTTACCGGCAAGATCATTTCGGTTTGCCGGGTGCCGGATTTTACGGATAAAGAGATACAGCAGGCGTTTAAGAAATTTGAGGGGTTTATTGAACAGCTTCCCCCGGCTTATTCGGCCTTGAAGCATAAAGGAGTACCACTTTACAGGCTTGCAAGAAACGGTCTGCCGGTTCAGAAACCGGCCCGGAAGATTCAAATTTTTGATATTAAAATTATCGAGACGGGTCTTCCTGAAATAGTCTTTGAAGTTTCCTGCTCCGGCGGCACGTATATCAGAACTCTGTGTGCCGATATCGGCAGACTTCTTGGCTGTGGCGGGCATCTGAAGGAGCTGAGGAGGATTGAAAGCTGCGGATTCGGTATACGGGAAGCATTGACAATTGAAGAGATTGAAAAACTTGCATCGGATGAAAATCTTCAGGACAGGTTGATAAGCATGTCCGATGCGCTGCTGAATATGCCGGTTCATACTGCAGATGATATATTGACTGAAAAAATATCCTGCGGGAAAAAAATAACGGAAAGAGATCTGTTTCCGGATGAACCGGACGGGGCGGATAATTTCATCAAGATTGTTAACAAAGATGATGATCTTTTGGCGGTATTAAGCAAAACCGGAGATAAGTACGACTATTGCTGCGTGATCAACAGGATCTTTGAATATTCCCGTTAAACTGGCTTTTGATATGGGATGGCCCGGCCTTTAAAGAAATCAGTTCAAAATAATTTTGTTGTTTGTTAACCGCGATAAATGTATATTGCAGGAACTTTGAGTGGCTCGTGATATAAAAAATATCACGCTTTTACAAATATTAGGAATAATATAAGATAGTTTCATGAATATTTTACTTTAGATTTATAAGAGGAGGCAAAAAGAAATTGGTTTCAAAATCGGATGATAAAAAGCAGTTGATTGAGAAATATAAGTTGCATGAAAGCGATACAGGCTCTCCGGAGGTTCAGGTCGGGCTTTTAACGCACCGTATCACTTATCTTACCGAACACCTGAAGGTTCATGAAAAAGATCACCACTCAAGAAGAGGACTTCTCATGCTAGTCGGCAAAAGACGAAGACTCTTGAATTATGTCAAAAACAAGGATGTACAACGATACAGAACGATTATTGATTCACTCGGTCTGAGAAGATAGAAAAACTTTTGCTGAACCGTTCAAATGGCAGATTCTTTTGATTCAGGAGAAGCTGATGCCTGCCGGTAATTTTGTTGAAATCGCTCCGATCTCTGACTACCCGGAAGACAATATGCGGTTAAACGGCGGTTTATAGTTTCGAAATTACTTTAACCCGCGGTTGTCATTAACCCTTCCGCACAGGAAGCAGACGAATTTTTCCGGTTCATACAGCAAACAGGTTCTATCTTTCCGGATCGGATCAAGGCCGTTCTATGGAGGAGATGTTTATGGAAAATTTATTTAAAGCCGAAGTCGGAGGAAAAACGCTAAGCATTCAGGCAGGCAAGCTTGCCAAGCAGGCATCCGGTTCGGTAGTAGTTCAATACGGCGATACAATAGTGCTTGTTACCGCCGTTTCTTCGAATGAAGAACGTCCCGGCGATTTTTTACCGCTATCCGTCGAATATCAGGAGAAAATATATGCCGCCGGGCGGATACCCGGTAATTACTTCAGGCGCGAAATAGGCCGACCTTCTGAAAAGGAGACTCTTACATCACGCCTTATCGACCGGCCTATAAGGCCGCTCTTTCCCAAAGGCTACTGCTGTGAAATTCAGATAATTGCAACGGTAATTTCAATGGATCATGAAAATGATCCTGATGTGCTTGCGATGATAGGAGCTTCCGCCGCTCTTGAAATATCTGATATCCCTTTTGCCGGTCCCATAGCAAGCGTGAGAGTTATCAGAAAAGACGGGCAGTACTTGATAAATCCCACAATAAAGGACTGTGAAGGCAGCGATATCAATATAATCGTTGCGGGCTCAAAAACAGGCGTTGTAATGGTTGAAGGCGGAAGCAACATCGTTTCTGAAAAAGAGATTCTTGAAGCCATATTCCTCGGCCATGAGGCCATGCAGCCGATTATAGAGATTCAGAACAAATTGAAGGAAACAAACGGCGTTCCGAAAAGAAGCTTTACTGAAAAGCAGCAGGACCAGGCTTTTACCGGAAAAATTGAAGCCGCTGCCGGCTCACGGATAAGAGAATCCCTGCTTATTCCCGGAAAAACGGAAAGACATTCCGCATTGCGCGCTCTTAAAAAGGAGCTGT
>JAUPLM010000093.1 GCA_030836965.1 Thermodesulfobacteriota bacterium
GTGAAGAAATCAAATCAATCGGTGTTCCGCATACAAAAGTGTATAATGCAATGATTTATTATGGAAATGCTCTTGATGCTCTTGATTCGGGAAAATGGAAAGAAGCTAAAGACTTTTTCACCATGGCCCTGAAGGAAGATCCTCTCTTCATCCTCGCGCAGAAGGGAGCTGATTCATGTCCCGGAGCAGGTTCTCCGGGTGTCGGCTCCGTATCGGCTATGTCAGCTGCTCAATTTTCTGCAAGTTCCGAAGCGGGATTAAGCGTAGCTGAGACTTCTCAGAAAGATTCCGATAAAGCAGCAGTGGATGGAGGAAAAGGCGGAGGAGGCCATTGATAAAATCATTTCAGGGTCAGGGAAAGCCAAAACGATTTATGTTTAAGGTTCGATAAAGGAATATATCCGGTTAATAATTTAAAATAAATCAATACGAAGGAAGCTTTGATGAACAGATTAAACATAACTGTCTTTATAATCATTCCGGCTGTAATTATATTTTTTGCCGGATGCGCCGGAGTAAAGAAGGAAGAAATTAAAGTAAAAGAGGAGCCCGTATCTATTGTTGACCAGGTTCCGAAAACTATGGCCATCCTGCCTTTTGAAAACAACTCGGTTACAGATCGTGACAAGTTAGAGCCTTTTAGCAAGGGGCTTTCCGGCATGCTGATTACGGATCTGAAAAACAGCGGAAACTCTCTTAAAGTGATTGAGCGGGAGAAAATACAGTCTCTGTTAAAAGAGGTCGCGCTCGGTCAGAGCGGCGGAGTGGATCAGGCAACAGCGGTAAAGGCGGGAAAAATGCTCGGGGCTCAGTCCATTGTGTTCGGATCGTATATGGTTCTTGGCACCAAGGTACGGATGGATGCGAGGATAATAAGGGTTGAGACAAGCGAAGTGATTATGGCCGAATCGATTACAGGAGATAGTGACGCTATAATGATTCTGGCGATGGACCTTGCAGGAAAGATCGCTAAATCTATGAAAGTGTCTTTCAATCCGGCATCTTTGAAGAGTGAGGGGGATATAAACGCAGCCCTTTATTTTTCGAAGGGTCTTGATGCGCTTGACAGAGGAGACAGGAAAGAAGCAAAAAAATTGTTTTTAAAGAGTATTGAACTTGATCCTGCATATAAAGCGCAGGTCGATAATGTGAAAGGTTTAAACTGATGAAAAAACTAATTTTACTTATATCTGTGTGTGCCGGACTGATGATCTTTTGCGGCGGAGTTTTTGCTGAAGACAAGGTAATCGAGACGGAAGGCATAAGTTCCATATCGAAGGAAGATGCCATACGGCAGGCGCAGCGCTCGGCTGTTGAACAGGCAGTAGGTGTCTTTATCAACTCACAGACAGAGGTTGAGAATTTTGAACTGAAAAAAGACAGAATATTTTCCAAAACCCAGGGCTATATAAAAAGATTTTCAGTTTTAAAGGAAAAGAAAGAGGGCGATCTTTTCAAGGTCATGGTAAACGCAACTGTTTCACTTGATAAAATCAAAGATGACCTTATTGCGATGAAGATTCTCCTTGAGAGCATGGAACGTCCGAAGCTCATGGTTCTCATAGATGAGGATTATAAGAGTATGGATAATCTCGGGATGGGAATCGCGTCAACAGAAATGTCCTCAATGCTGGGCGCCAAGGGGTTTGAACTTGTAGATAAGTCCCAGGTAGATGCCGTTATGCATAATAATCAGGGACGGCAGGCACTGGCAGGGAATGCAAACGCCGCCAAGGCTCTCGGTTTAAAGTTCGGCGCTCAGTATGTTGTTGTCGGAAAGGCGGTTGCCCAGGATGCAGGAGAAGCATATCCCGGTTCAGGATTAAAATCAATACAGGCAAGCCTCCAGTTAAGAGTTATCCAGACACAGACCGGACTTGTTTTGGGTTCCGTTGTTAAGAACGGCGTTTCAGCCCATATGAGCCCTCTTACCGGAGCCACAAATGCCATACAGATGTCTGTTCAAAAGGCCGTGGATGAATATCTGGTAGACGCCATAACAAATTCTTTCCAGGGTTTCCTCAATAATGGATCCCCTCTTAAGCTGCATATAACGGGTGTAAACTCTTTCCAGGAATCCAAAATCGTTATAACGAGCATTGAAAAGATGGAAAAAGTTGCGAGCAGTAAAAAAGAAGGGTGGAATAAAACCGGAGGTGTTCTTGTGCTGGATCTGCTGTATAAAGGCACAAGCGAGGAGCTTGCGGAAGTGCTCGACGGGAAAAAAATCGGCAACAGTAAACTTGAGGTTATTGATGTGGCTCCTGAAAGACTGGACTGCAAATTAAAATAAAAACCCGGTTGAATAATGATAAAAAGGGGGCGTTATTTTATGCCCCCTTTTGTATTTTCTGACATACGGTACAGGGGTCGAATACGTGAGAATTCATGGATCTGAAATCCTGATGCTCCGGATCGCTCCGGCATGAATGGGAACAAACTCAGGAACATTTGCTGCATAACCGGGGTCGTTGAAACGTGACAGAAGGACGGGCGGTGAGTCTTTCCCTTCCTCATCCACATGGGTAAGAAAAATTTCTGTGAAGGGTCCGTTCACTTTGGAACTGAACAAAAGCCACCGTCCGTTAGAAGACCAGCTGTGCCAGGAATTAAAAAACTTTCGGTTACACTGCATCCGTCTCGCCTCTCCTCCCCGGGCAGGAATAATCCAGAGCTCGCTGTCCGGCTGGAGCATTATCCCCGAACGGCTCCGGGTATAAACGACCCAGTTTCCATCAGGAGAATATCTGGGAAAGTAATTGCTCATGCCGTTTTCCGACGCGCCTTTCAGCGGCTCAGCGGTCCCTCCTTCCCCATTATTGAACGGAATTCGGTAAAGATCGAAACGGATATTATACAGGTCGTTCAGCTGGTGAATATCTCTCTTCTCAAATATCGTTGTAACGTTCCTGATGTCATTATGTAATTCGTTTTTCGTTTTTGCCCGGCAGAAGAGAAGATATTTTTCATCCGGACTCCAGACCGGGTTTGCCTGGACATAACTGTAATCGCTTGCACCCGGAAGTAATTCTAATTTACCGCTCGATGAATCATATATGGCGATAACTCCGAAAGTAGGGAAAAAAAGCTGCGAATATGCGATATCGTCCATCACCGCGGCGTAAGAGATCTCGTTCACGGATGCTGCGGCATATCGGCCCGTTGGGGACATTCGGCCAAAAAGTCCCCGCGTCGGAGGAATGACGCCTCTTCTTGGAAAATCGCTCCAGGTAAAAAAGTCCTCTTTACCAAGAACTATTTCTTTGCGGACTGATGTAATAAACTGGGCTCCGTTATCCTCTTCATAATTAAATTCCATGCTTAACCATTTTCCGTCGGAAGAAAATACATGACAGCTTGCGCAGACGGATATATCTTCCATGACGGTAGCCGGTTTTCCGTAAGAGGAAATGTCGCCTAGTCGCCATCGGGTTTTTTCGAAGCTCTTGCTTGCAGCAGCAAAAGGAAGGGTAATCTGACGGAAGAAAACGGAATCGCCCACAGGATCCACGGATGTTCCTATAGTAACGACGTTTTCTGACAAAACTATTCCCGATTCCCTGTCCGGAAGACTGCAAACGGAAAGGATTGCCGGCTTTCCCTTTGAATTATCTTTGATGATTTCCCATGCTTTCTTTCCGGGCGTGCACGACTTCTTATCTGTCAGGATAAAGAGGGGTTCCCGCCCGTTTTCAAATTTAAATGAAACGAGCCAGAAGCGGGATCGGGGATCCTCATCGGTCCATGTGATCATCGGAGAAGCAATGTCAGGTGGAAAAAGTGATCCGTCGTAAGGATTGGTGATGAGCAGTGTTCTTCCGGAATAGATGCCAATTCTACGGTTCGATTCCACTCGCGGGACGAGAGTTTCCAGTTCATAAAAAAAAGGACCTGCTGCTTTTTCACCGCTGTCCCATAAAACAGCTTTCTGAAAAGAACATTGGAGAAGAAAACACATCAGGAAAAGGAGGAGCGAAGTAAATAAAACTTTTTTATATAAAGTTTTACCTTTCATCATGTCTGATTCCCGTTCTTTATTTTCGAATATTACAGGGTAACTGTCTTGCCGATTACAATGTTTTTGCCGTCCTGTTTGATATATGCCGCGGCCGTAACCGGATCATGTTCGAAAAAAAGAATCCAGTTTTCCTTAAACGCCCTTGAAAGGATTTCGCTTTTCTCGTTTATAATGGTTAAAGGATGATTGTCATAAGCCATGCGCCACGAGAGAGGAATGTGGGCGGATGTCGGGATGAGATCAGCGCAGAAGAAGAGGGAAGCCTCTTCCCCCTTAACGAGTGGATGTTGCTGGCCTTTCGTATGGCCGTCTGTGACGAGAATTTCGATGCCGCTGAACAGCTCGCAGGGGCCGTCAAGCAAATTCAGAACACCTGATTCTTTCAGAGGCATGAAATCATCTCCCGTAAAACTCGCCGCTTCACCCGGTCCCGGATTGACCGCAGCTTCGAACTGCGTTTTCTGAATATAGTATTTTGCATAAGGAAACGCCGGAACCGTCTTTTTCTCTCTTATTGAAGTGGAACCGCCGGCATGATCAAAGTGAAGATGGGTGATGATTACATCGGTTATGTCGTTTATCGTCAGTCCGTATTTCAATAGGCCGGCACCGGCATATATCGAACGGTCATCAATTCCGTATATTTTTTTCATCTTTTCGGATAACTTGTTTCCAGGACCTGCATCGACAAGGATATTTCTTCCGTTTCCCCGGATGAGGAGAGATCTTGCTTTCATCGGGATAAGATTTTTGTTGTCGGCAGGTATTTTCTTTTCCCACAGCATTTTCGGAACAACGCCGAACATGGCGCCGCCGTCAAGAAGAAAGTCACCGAGTTCTACGGCTGCGCACTCATATTTGCCGAATTTCATCAATATCTCCAAACAGAATCCTGAAAGATTATTTACGAACCGTCAAAATCTTCCCTGTACCCGCATCCTTCTGTCATACAGTAATTGTAAGTGCCGCTCTTCTTGGTGGTTTTTTCAAGAAGAAACTTTGCGCCGCATGACGGGCAATTCTTTGCAACGGGTTTATCCCAGGTTGCGAATTTACACTCAGGGAACCGGCTGCAACCGAAGAAAATCTTTCCTCTTTTAGATTTTTTTTCAAATATCTCACCGGAGCAGTTCTTTTCGGGGCATTTGATTCCGGTAGTCTGAGTACGTCCGTTTGAATTTGACGACAGGGTATTCCTGCATTCAGGATACCCTGAACAGGCAAAAAAATCCCCGTACTTTCCATGTTTTAAAACCATTGGTTTCCCGCATTTCTCGCAAACCAGGTCGGTAGCTTCATTTGAGGTTGGTGAGACCGGCAGGATCATGCCTTTTTCATCTCTCTGGTAATCCCTTGAATAGGAACATTCCGGATAACC
>JAUPLM010000094.1 GCA_030836965.1 Thermodesulfobacteriota bacterium
CACAGGCAAATGGGTTGCAAAAAAGAGATGGCGCGGCAATGCCGGGATCTTTGATTCGGCAGGAATAACCCCGATAAACGGGACTCTTTTCAGTACCCCCCTGAGGGGTAAAAAACCTTAGAATATAATTTCTAACTTACTAACAATAAAGGATAATAAATAAATGACTGAAGAAATTTTACCAGGCCTGCACAGGATAAAAATACCGCTTCCTGAGAGCCCGTTAAAATACCTTAATTCTTATGTAATAAAAGCTGATGGCCGGAATCTCATCATAGACACAGGTTTTAACCGTAACGAATGTCTTGAAGCGATGAATAACGGTCTGAGGGAAATAAAAGTGGACCTTGCGGATTGCGATTTTTTCATAACGCATCTGCATGCAGATCATTTCGGGCTTATCGCAAGACTTGTTACTAAAAAAAGTAAGATATATTTCAGCAGGCCGGATAAGGAGATCATTGAATCATGGGAAGGGTTCGAGCCTATGATCGAGTATGCCGGGAAGAACGGTTTTCCGGAAAATGAATTAAGAGCCGCCCTTCACCAGCATCCCGGCTATAAATATGGTTCGGACTGGACGCCGGATATGAGCGTTCTGGAAGACGGGGAAACAATTACCTATGGAAATTACTGTTTCGAGTGTGTTGAAACTCCGGGTCATACGCTGGGGCATATATGCCTTTATGAAGCCGCCAAAAAAATTCTGATAGCAGGAGATCATATACTTTCCGATATAACTCCGAATATTCAGTGCTGGTCGGATAAGGATAACCCGCTCGAAAAATATCTTTTGAGTCTCGACAAGGCGCGTAAGCTTGATGTCGGTCTCGTGCTTCCGGGCCACAGGAGGCTTTTTAATGACCACAGGGCAAGAATAGACGAATTAAAACAGCATCATGAAAAAAGAGCCGAAGAGATAATTGATATTTTAGAAAAGGGACCGGGAAGCGCTTTTGAGGTTGCATCCTTTATGACATGGGATATCAGGTGCGATTCATGGAATGATTTTCCGGTAGCGCAAAAATGGTTTGCGACGGGAGAAGCCATTTCGCATTTGAGATTTCTTGAGGAAAAAAGGCTTGTAACCAAAGAGAAGAATAACTCCGGCATACAGAGATACAGCGCAATTTAAAAGCCTGGCGCGATGGCGGGTTTCCGACCGGTAGATATCCTGAGGCTGCTATAAAAATTTATTTATGAATATGACACCGTCAATCAAAGATCTTTTCATCGCTTTCTTCAGGCTCGGTTTGACCGCATTCGGCGGTCCCGCAATGTTGGCGCATATCAGAGAACTTTCCACTGAGCGCAATCAATGGCTTGATAAAAATGATTTTAAAAACGGTGTCGCCCTCTGCCAGTCCATACCGGGAGCCACAGCCATACAGGCGGCCG
The DNA here is from genome assembly GCA_030836965.1 of Thermodesulfobacteriota bacterium. Lineage (GTDB taxonomy): Bacteria > Desulfobacterota > Desulfobacteria > Desulfobacterales > RPRI01 > RPRI01. Next base: position 1,399 of record JAUPLM010000094.1, read on the forward strand.
CTTATGTGGGACTCAGGGTTCACGGGATATCCGGAGCATTGGCCGCCTACTGCGGTTTTGGATTGCCGGCCTTTATCTTCATGTTGTTTCTCACTGTTTTATATGCCCGATTCAGCAACCTTCCCGGACTCATCTCTCTGTTTAACGGCCTTCAGGTGATAGTAGTTGCAATCATTTTTAACGCAACCTTTTCGTTCGGCAGGAACATCGCAAGCAATTACAGGAATATCCTCGTCGCTCTTTCATCTGCCGTTTCATTCTGGTTCGGCGTAAGCCCTTTTATGGTTATTATCGGAGCCTGCGTCCTCGGTATGGCCTTTTTAAAAGTACACGTTTCAAACGCCGCGGCCGGTTCCGAAACAAAAAAAACAAAGTGGAATACCGGGCAGATCGTTGGCCTCCTGGTCGTTTTTTTTGTCTGCCTTGCCGGTCTTTATTTCCTGAACGATATCCTCTTTAATCTGGCGGCTGTTATGGTCAAGGTAGATCTCTTCGCCTTCGGAGGAGGGTTTGCGTCTCTCCCGCTCATGCTTCACGAAATAGTCATTAACAGGGAGTGGATGGATAGCAAGACCTTTATGGACGGGATAGCCCTCGGCCAGATAACGCCCGGTCCCATCGTTATTACGGCAACCTTTGTTGGTTATCTGGTTCATGGGATCACCGGGGCGGTTGTGGCGACAATTGCTGTATTTACGCCTTCATTTCTTCTGGTGATAACCATCGCGCCGTTTTTTGACCGTCTGAAAAATTCGTCATATTTTATGAAAGCTATAGACGGTATCTTCGCTTCTTTCGTAGGGCTGCTCCTGTATGTCTGCATCAAATTCGCGATGGGGATACCATGGGATATTGTAAGGATTCTCCTTGGGCTTGCGGCATCTGCCGCTTTGCTTCGCAAGGTGGATATCCTCTATATAGTGCCGGCAGGGGCAGTTATTTCTCTTTTCGTTTTATAAGATAATTTAAACAATTCAGTGTTTCTAATGGTAATCTTCGATATTCCGGCTATCCGGAAATTCCGGATAGCCCGGAAGACGCTCTTTCCCTGAATTTTTCAATTTATCCAAAAAACTCCGAACTTCCTGTTATTCACAAATCGTCAATTCCGATGAAAGTTCAAAGCGCGAACCTTATCATTGATGTTCAGGAATAACGGTGATATATATATAAAACCTATGACATCTGGTCAATTTTCAGGTTGGGTATTAAACGTAAGTTTATTCCGCCGGGTAACCGGCAAGGGCCTTTCCTCAGATGATTTTTTTGTCGCTGATCAATAATGTCACCCTTATAATTGCCTTGAGCATTCTCTATAGTTTCATCATCCGCAGATGGAAATACGGGTCACGCGCCAGCCAGGCTGTCTCCGGTCTTCTTTTTGGC
>JAUPLM010000095.1 GCA_030836965.1 Thermodesulfobacteriota bacterium
GGCGGCCATCTTTCCAAGAGCGGCCAGTTTGTCCGAATGAACAAGCTGCGCGTTCAATTCGTTCATCGTTCTGTCCGCCGTTTCAAGGCGCTTTATTGTCAGATGGGTGGTAAAGATTGTCGTAAGGATGATCATGAGACAACCGGCGGCAACTATAACAATCTCTGTTCTTTTCGTTTTGAACAGCTTGGTCATCTCTTCCGACGCATCCTGGCTTATTACTAGAAGCCAGCTGTTCTTTTTCAGCCAGCTCCCCGCGTATAATATCTTTTTCCCGTCAGCAGTCTCTTTTTCCAGCACGGTTGTTCCTTCTCCGAAGAGAGCGGGTTCCAGGTGTGATTTGGAGAGAATTTCCCCGTCAAATCGCAGGTGTGTCTGATAAAAGCCTTCCTCGTTGATAATAAAAGCGTCGCCTGTTTTTCCAACCTGTGCGGCGCGGACGAGACTTTCAAAAACTTCGGAGTCTATGGTTGCCCTAAGTATCCATCTTCTGTTATTCTCCTGACGCTGGAGAGCTATGATGAAATGAGGCACCCGCCTGTAACCCATGAAGATATCGCTGATGTAAACGCCCTTGCTTTCAACCTCACGGAACCATGGCTGTGAATAGTAGTTCAGACTGATAAGGTTGTATGGGCCGACGTAAGCTACGTGACGGCCGGCATCGTCGATCAGGCCGAGATCGATGAAACCGCCGACCCGGTGATTCATTATCTGAAAAATATTATCCAGGTTGTTTTTTTCCGCCAGATAATCAAAAGAATAGGTGTCTGCCATTGCCAGCAGAATGGCGGTTCGCTCCTTCAGAAAAAGTTCTATCGCATTGCTCTGGACCCTTGAGCGGTATTCTATCTGTTCCTCGATTTTATTCCTGAAAACCTGGGCGAACTGGTAGTAAATTATTACACTTAGGGAAATAAGCGGTATAAATGAAACCAGCAGGGTGATGAAGATTATTTTTTTCTGAAGGTTCGCATATATCCGTCTTTTCATATCACTCTTTCCCTGATTCCTTCTCTTCTTCCAGACGCTTTATCTTCTGTTCCTGAATTTTTTTCCGTTTAAAAGCGTCTTCAAGTTTATATAACAATTCGTCGACATCGGTCGGTTTCATGAGATAATCAAAGGCCCCCACCTCCATGCCTTCTACTGCTACTTCCAGATTGGCATGCCCGGTAAGCATTATGACTTCAACCAGCGGTTTTATCTTTTTTATTTCCCTCAATGTCTGTATGCCGTCCATGCCCTCCATTCTTACATCGAGAACCACGACATCGGGTGGAGTCTCCCGGAGAAATTTTAATGCCTCTTCGCCGCTGCCGACACCTTTTACCTTTACCCTTCTTTTCAGCAGCCGTTTCAGCAATGTTTCTAAAAACTCTCTTTCATCGTCCACAAGAAGAACACTGATCTCATCCACCTTTACTACCTCCCTATCGTCCAAGGATCCGTTTGATTTTTCCGACAAGTTCTTCAAAATCACAGGGCTTTGTAAGATAATCCATTGCGCCGAATTTGATGCCTTCCCCCGCCGCTGTCTCAGATCCGTGTCCTGTAAGTATTATCACCGGAAGTTCCGGGGCCATTTTCCCGAGTATTTTAAGAACCTCGATGCCATCCATAGCTTCCATTTTAATATCAAGAACGGCGATGTCGAAATCAGCTTTGCGCATGGCCTGAAGAGCTTCGGGACCCGAAAAGGCTTTAGTAACATCGAAACCTTTCTTTGACAGTCTTTTGGCGATAACCTCGACAAACTCCTTCTCATCATCCACAAAAAGCAGTCTGATCCTGCCCGGCTGTATAATATCTTTGCTGTCCGGCATTTGTTGCACCTGACTAAATGCGTCTCATTGTTATTTCCTTAAGCTGGGCCTCTACGATCTTCTCCTTGTGCCGCCTCTTTTTCATGGCGGCTTCGCGCACCTTTACCACAAGCTCTTCCATGTCGCATGGTTTCATCAGATAATCATAAGCGCCGAGCTTCATGCCTTCAATGGCGGTTTCGACAGTTGCGTGACCGGTAAGCATTATAACTTCGACAAGCGGGAATTTTTGCCTTATTAACTTCAGGGTTTGAAGCCCGTCCATTTCGGGCATCTTTACATCCAGAACAACAACTTCCAGATCGTCGTTTTTTTCAAGCAGCTTTATCGCCTCATCTCCGCTTGACGCCAGAGCGGTTGCGAATTCTCTTTTATTAAGACGCCTTGCCATGGTTTCAAGAAAAGGTGTTTCATCATCAACCAGCAGAATATTTGCAATAGCCATGTAACAATCTCCTTAATCGTTTTTCTTTGTTGGAACTCTGAGATAAAATGTTGTTCCGGCATCAACTACGCTGCGAACATCAATTTCTCCCCCCATTTTCTTTATGATTCCGTAACATATCGAAAGCCCCAATCCGGTTCCTTTTCCCACAGGTTTTGTAGTAAAGAAGGGGTCGAAAATTCTTGCAAGATTGGCTCTCGGGATCCCCGGGCCGTTGTCCGCAACGCTGATTACCACTTCATCGCCTTCAAGCCAGTTTGTTAAAGTGATAATTCCGCCTCTTTTTTCCAGCGAATCAAGGGCGTTATTCATAAGGTTCAGAAGAACCTGCTGTATTTCGGTATGAGAGAGACATAATAGAGGCAGATTATCCTGGAGATTTGACTTTATGACGACGTTGCTGAATTTTGCCCTCTGGACACAGAAGCTGATCACTTCATTTATAACATCGTTTATTCTGACATCTTCAACGCATGTATCGGTTTTCCGCGCAAAGCTTAACAGTTTCTGGGTTATCTCCCGGCACCTTTTCCCCTGGGTTTTTATCTGAAGAAGGGCTCTTTCAAACTCGTTTTTATTCTCTTTACTGGAAAACTGCTCTTCTTCCATGAGATCATGCACCCAGCCGGCTTCCTCAACCATGATTGCGACAGGATTATTTATTTCATGCGCTATTCCCGCCGCGAGCTCACCCAGTGACGCCAGTTTTCCGGTTTCAATAACCTGCTGGTTCATCAGTTCCTTTTCCCCGTCCGCCTGCGCGATTCTGGCTACCATCCGTTTTGAGAGGAGAAAAGCCGTTACAATGATGACAATGCCGCCTATAAGAATGATAAAAAACGCTATCTGCTTTGCATGGGTCAGATCCGAAAAGGCATCCGATTTATCCTGCTGGTAGATAAGGATCCAATCCCCGTTTTTTATCAGGGAAGCCACATACAGATTTTTTTGCCCGGAAGCATCGGTCATTTCAGAGAAAAAAACCCCGTCTTTTGTCTTCCGGCCGCTTTTTATAGATTCATAGAAAGAATATGATTTTTCATGAACGACTTCGAAACCAGGCTTTGATTGAAATTCTCCTTTGCTGTTCAGTATGAAAGCAAAGCCCGTTTTCCCTATCCGGAGATTTTCTACAAGGGAGTTGAAGGCGACAAAACTTATTGTGGCTCTTAAAATCCAGGGTTTTCCGTTGCTCATCTGTCGTACAGTGATAATGAAATGCGGTATTCCCCGCAGGCCGAGAAAAACATCGCTTATGAAGAAATCGCTTTTGATTGCCTTCCTGAACCATTCGGTGTCCGAATACCTTGCATTTTCCAGCTTAAACGGACCGGCATATGCATCCTGTATTCCTTTATCATTTATGATTCCAAGGTCTTCAAAAACCGAACCGTATTCCGTCTGAAGCGCGGCGAGATTATTTCTCAAAAATTTTTCATTCTTCAGCTCGTCAACGGTGAAGGACCTGGCCATAAATCTTATATTATTCAGTTTTTCCAGTAAAAAACCGTCTATGTTCTGCCTGTGTTTTAATACCAGTTCGCCGAGATGCGCGTTTAGCTTTTCATTATATGATACGCTGAACCGGTTTAAGATAATGCCGCTCACCGTGATCAGGGGAGCGATTGAAACCGCTATGAAGATAATGAGCATCTTCCTTGTAAGGGATCTGTAATAAGGATCTTTTATCCTGTTTTCCTGGTTCATGACCGCAAATTCTCTGATTCTATTTTCACACTGCCTGTTACGGCGGTTTTGAATAAAATTTCCTTCACCACTTTTTTAAGTTTTTCTATGCTGCTGCCTCCCTTTTCAACAAATTCTGTCGGGTTTATAATTTTGGAGGCGACGAGATAATCCGGAAAAAAAGTATGAAACACCACCGGAAGATAGGAAATTCTTTGTCTCAGTTTTTTCAGCAACAGGGTTTCATCAGCGTCAGGCAGGTCCGGATCAAGAATAAGAAGATCCACCGGTTCGCGGTGATATGCCCATTTCAGAACTTCCCGGCCGTTTTCAGCTAGTTCAACAGAGTATCCTTCGGCCAGCATTTCACGGCGCAGAAATTCCCGCACATTTGAATTTCTGTCGGCAATTAATATTTTGAATTTTTTCTCCATGCATTTTTCCGGGTATTTTATTTGAGATTTTAAACAGCAAGGTATGTGCCACCTGTGATTATACAGAATAGATTTAATAATATTTTGATATTATTGTATTTTTTTTAAGCAATATTTTTGCAGGATGTGAGAGCCGGTGTCGGTTTTTTTTACAGGATGTAAAGAGCTGTAAAATGATGATGCGGCGCAGATAAAGAGATATCTCCGGCGGCCGGCTTTCTTGCCGGGATAAGAAATGCTGGGATTTTGCTTTATATTAAACGGGAAAAAGTGTAATAACCTGTTGAAGCCTTCATGAAATCAGGCAACAGACTTTTTTCATTGCGGAATATACTCTTATGA
>JAUPLM010000096.1 GCA_030836965.1 Thermodesulfobacteriota bacterium
AGAAAAAATTCATCAGACCTCGACAAAAAACGGCGTTGTTGAATGGAATCTTGAGGCTAATTCCGCAAGCTACAACCAGGACAATAAAGAGGCTTCTTTTGAAGATCTGTCAGTAACTTTTTTTACGAAAGATAATTTGAAAGTCGTTCTTACCGCCGACAAGGGCATACTTAAGACCGAATCCAGCGATATAGAAGTCATAGGCGACATAACTGTAAAAAATGATGACTATGTCCTGAAAACCGGAAAAATAAACTACGACAATAAAAAACGTGTTATTTTCTCCGGGGTACCGGTTGAAATTTCAGGCAAGTCCTTAAATCTTGTTGCCGGCTCCATGACTATAGATCTTAACACGAACAAGGCTGAGTTGAGCGGTGATGTGGAAGGAATAATCGGTGACGATATCGCATTATAAAAAACGGCTTTATCTTTACCTTATATGCTGTCTTGCCGTTTCCGTATCATTTTTATTTAATCCTGTTTATTCTTTTGCCGGCGAAAAAATGCAAAAGCAAAAGAAAGAAGACGGTGAAAATAAAATACATATAACGGCTGACAGGCTTATCGCGGATGGTAATTCAAACAACGCTGAATTCATCGGAAACGTCAGGGCAGTCCAGGATGCAACGGTTATTACTTCTGCGAAACTGAAGATATTCTATAAAAAGGACCCTGCCGGCGCAAAGGATAATTCAAAAGGGGCGGAATCGATAAAAGAAATTATTGCAACCGGAAATGTAAAAATATTGTTTGACGATAAAATTGCCGAAACCGAGCAGGCTGTTTATACGGCTGAAACCAGGGTCCTTGAATTAAACGGCCCGGATTCAAAAATTACCAGCGGGAAGAACACCATCTCCGGGTCAAAAATAATTTTTTTCAGGGATGACGGGCGTGTCAAAGTCGAGGGAAGCGGAAACAAACGTGTCGAAGCTTTCTTTGAATCAGGAGGAAAAGGTCTCTAAATGGCGAAACTGCTTCTTGATAAACTTGTTAAAAATTACAGGGATAAAAAAGTTGTTGATTCGGTTTCCCTTGATGTCGGAAGCGGCGGAGTTTTCGGACTTCTGGGTCCGAACGGAGCAGGTAAAACAACAACTTTTTACATGACCATTGGAATGGTAAAACCCGACGGGGGAAGAGTCTTTATTGATGATGAGGATATAACAGATTCTCCGATGTACATGAGAGCGCGCAAAGGATTGGGTTATCTCCCCCAGGAACCATCGATATTCAGAAAGCTTACGGCAAGAGAGAATGTAATGGCGATTCTGGAAATGCGGAATATCTCAGCGCAGGAACAGAATGAGCGCGCGGATAAGCTGCTTGATGAACTCGGCATAAGGCACCTGTCGGATCAGAAAGCCTCGTATCTCTCAGGAGGCGAAAAAAGGCGCCTTGAAATATCACGCGCTCTTGCAACCGATCCGGCCTTTATTCTTCTGGATGAGCCCTTTGCTGGAATAGACCCGCTGGCAGTGATCGACATCAAGAATATAATAGTGCATCTTAAAAATCGCGGTATCGGAGTGCTTATTTCAGATCACAATGTACGAGAAACCCTTGGAGTATGCGACATGGCATACATATTGAGCGAAGGTAAAATTATTGAATCGGGTAATCCTGAGAAAATTGCATCAAGTGAAATTGCGCGGCGCATATATTTAGGAGATGAGTTTAAACTTTAATATGGCTCTTGAATTCAGGCAACAACTTAAATTATCCCAGCAGCTGGTCATGACTCCGCAGCTTCAGATGGCTATCAAGCTTCTGCAGCTATCACGTCTTGAACTCATCGATACAATTCGTCAGGAGCTGGAAGCTAATCCTGTGCTGGAGGAAATTCAGGATTCCCCTTCCGATGATTCTGCCGCCGAACAGTCTGAAAACAAGATTCAACAGGAACCTTCCGTAACCAAGGAAATTAAAATAGAAGAAAAAATCAATCAGGATATTGACTGGAGCAATTATATCGACGAATATAACGCCCCGGGAAAAATTCATTTTGAATCGGAAAGCAAAGATAATCCCGGCTACGAGGCTTTTCTAACCCGCACCGAATCCTTAAAAGACCATCTCCTGTGGCAGCTTCTGATGACAGGTCCGACATTAGAGGAAGAAGAAATAGGAAGTTTGATTATCGGGAATCTCAACTCAGACGGATATCTGGATGTTTCGGTTGAAGATATAGCCAAAAACAGCAACGCTGAAACAGAGAAGGTTGAAATGGTTCTGGCGCTTATGCAAACTTTCGACCCATCTGGAGTCTGTGCGAGGAATCTCGGCGAATCCCTTCTCATTCAGGCAAAGATGCTCGGGCTGGACAACACTGTTGTAACCGATATAATCCTGCATCACATGAATCATCTCGAAAACAGAAATTACAAGGCTATATCGAAGGCGCTTAAGACGGACTACAACGACGTCATGACAGCCGTAAATATCATCAAAGGCCTGGAACCTAAACCCGGGCGAAAGTTTTCGGATGAGGAACAATTATACATAACCCCGGACATTTATGTTTACAAACTGGAAGATGATTTCGTTATAGTATTAAACGATGACGGAATGCCCAAGCTGAGGGTCAATTCATACTATAAGAGCACCATGAACAAAGGCGGAACGGTAGCCAAAGAAGCTAAAGAGTACATACATGAAAAAATGCGTTCTGCTGCATGGTTGATCAAGAGCATTCACCAGCGCCAGAAAACGATTTACAGGGTCATGGAAAGCATTCTGAAATTTCAGCGGGAATTTTTTGAGAAAGGAATAACCTCCATGAGACCTATGGTACTGAGGGATGTGGCACAGGATATAGGAATGCACGAATCGACGATAAGCAGAGTCACAACAAATAAATACGCATTCACACCGCAGGGAATATTTGAATTGAAATATTTCTTTAATAGTTCTATAAACAGAACCGAAGGGGAAGCCATGGCATCCTCGGGAGTTCAGGAAATGATAAGGAAAATCATTGAAAACGAGGACCGCAAAAAACCTTACAGCGATGATAAAATCTCTGAAATTCTTATGAAGGCCAATATTAATATTGCCAGAAGAACTGTGGCAAAATACAGAGAAATGCTGAAGATACTATCTTCAAACAAACGCAAACATCCATAACGGAGGATTTAACGCATGCAAACATCAGTTACCTTTAAGAATCTCGATCCCTCTGACAATCTCAAATCGTATATAGGAGAGAAACTGGACAAGCTTGATAAATTTCTTGACAATCCTGCAGAGGCTACCGTGGTTCTATCTATAGAAAAATTCCGCCATATTGCCGAGGTAAATATTACGGGCGACAGGCTGAACGTATATGGAAAAGAAGAAACTAGCGATATGTATGCGGCTATCGATATGGTGCTCGATAAACTTGAAAAGCAGATAAAGAAAAACAGGCAGAAAATACGCAAAAAGAGAGGCGCTCCTAAAGATAAATTGATAGCAGCAGTCAGTGATATCAGCTATCCTGAAGAATCGAACAGAGGGCAGATAAAAGTACGGAATATAGAATACAAGCCGATGGATATTGATGAAGCCGTGATGCAGATGGATCTTGTGGCCGACAATTTCCTTGTTTTCACAAATGCGCGGACAGATAAAATCAATGTTCTTTACAGGAGAAAAGACGGCGATTACGGCTTAATACAACCCATCAGCTGAAAAGATGTTCCTGAACGACCAATCTTATGTAACCTAACAAATATAATGGTATAAAATGAAAATTCTCGACGTACTGCGAAAAGAGACGATTCTTACCGACCTCAAATCGAAAGATAAAAAGGGGGTTATTGAAGAGCTTGTTGCATCTATTTCACAAGTAACCGGGAAAAACAGCAACGAACTTGTTCAGGTTCTTCTTGAGAGGGAACGCCTCGGAAGCACCGGAATAGGCGGAGGTATAGGAATTCCCCACGGTAAACTGGCAAATCTTGAATCCCTCATCATGGGTTTTGGTTTAAGCCGTAAAGGTGTAGATTTCGAATCAATGGATGGCCGGCCCACTCATCTTTTTTTCCTTATAATCACACCCGAAAATTCAACTGGTCTGCATTTGAAGCTTCTTGCACGGATTTCAAGGATTCTGAAAAACGATACCTTCAAAAAAAAGCTCATGAAAGCCTCCGGCAGTGATGATGTTTACTCTATTATCGAGGAAGTTGATGAAGATTTCTAAAGACAGCCTTTTTTGACGTGAAAGATTTAAAAATATTTATTATTACCGGTCTATCCGGATCGGGCAAAAGCACGGCAATTGCCGCATTTGAAGACGCAGGCTTCTATTGCGTTGACAACATGCCTGTTGCCCTCCTGCCCAAATTCCTGAAACTTCCGATCAAAAGCTCGGATGAAATAGCTGGACTAGCCTTTGTAATGGATCTCCGGGAAAAAGGATTCTTAT
>JAUPLM010000097.1 GCA_030836965.1 Thermodesulfobacteriota bacterium
AAAAGACATAGAAAAACGGAATAGAAAGAATATTCAAGCAGGAGATTCCCGGTGTGAAATCGGTGGACACCGCCTGATGGAAACAAAAAAGTAGTCACACAAAAATACTAACCGTGATTCGTTAAACGTGAATCGAATAACAAATTGCGCGCAAATGAATTCGAAGCGCGATATACGAAATTCGAAGTTCGGGTCAAAGGAGTATTAAACAAATGTCTGTAGCAAAAAATATTGAAAATACTATTTCCAAATCGTCCTGGATAAGAAAGATGTTTGAGGAAGGCGCCCGCCTTAAAGCCGAACACGGTGAAAAAAATGTCTTTGATTTCAGCCTGGGGAATCCCAATGTTCAGCCTCCTGAAAAATTCAGAAAAGCGCTTTTGGATACGGTGAAGTCTCTGGGCGGCGGGGATCACGCCTATATGCCGAATACCGGTTATCCGCATGTCCGCAAGGCTGTGGCGGCCTATCTTTCCGTGGAACAGGGGGTTCCCGTAACGGAGAACGAGGTTATAATGACCTGCGGCGCCGCCGGAGCGCTTAATATTATCTTAAAAACAATACTGGATCCGGGAGATGAGGTTTTAACTACCGCTCCCTGTTTTGTTGAATACGGTTTTTATGCTTCAAACCACGGAGGCGTTTTAAAGACTGTTCCTACAAACAGGGATTTCTCTCTGGACATGAAAGCCTTTTCCGCGGCTGTTACCGAAAAGACAAAGGCTGTATTGATAAATTCCCCGAACAATCCGACAGGGCAGATATATTCCGGGGAGAGTCTTTTGGAGCTCGGGAAGCTTTTGACTGAAAAGGGGAAAAAGTTCGGAAAGACAATTTATCTTTTATCTGATGAGCCTTACCGTAAAATCGCCTATGACGGGGTAAAAATACCGGGTATTTTTACCTGCTACAATGAAACAATAATCGCCACCTCCTATTCCAAGGACATATCAATTCCGGGGGAAAGGATAGGTTTTGCGGCGGTAAATCCAGCCGCGACTCACAGGAACGCTCTCCTGGGCGGAATGGCGCTTGCAAACAGGATACTTGGTTTTGTAAATGCTCCCGCGCTCATGCAGCGTGTTATTGCTTCGGTGCAGGGAGTGAGCGTTGATGTTTCGGAATACGCGAGAAAAAGAGAGCTTCTGTGCAACGGGCTTGCTGAAATCGGTTACAAGTTCATAAAGCCGCCCGGAGCCTTTTATCTCTTTCCCGAAACGCCCATCCAGGACGATGTAAAGTTTGTAAGGGCATTGCAGGATGAGCTGATCCTGGTTGTGCCCGGCAGCGGATTCATGGGCCCCGGCCATTTCAGGATCGCTTTCTGCGTTGATGATGAGACTATTAAAAATGCCATGCCGGGCTTTAAGAAGGTTTTTAATAAATTCGCGTAGCGGGGAAACGGAATTCGGCGTTTTAATAACCGTAAAACAAAAATGAGATTCGAAACCGGATCACCGGGAAGTAAAAAGGAGTCGTATAAATGAAAATTCTGAAGATAGATCATCTGGGAATAGCTGTTAACAGCATTGATGCGGGAAAGGGTTTCTGGACAAATATTTTGGGACTCAAATTTGAAGGATCTGAAACGGTCGCCGAGCAGAAGGTGACGACTGCTTTTTTCCCTGTTGGAGAAAGCGAAGTCGAGCTTCTTGAATCCACTTCTCCGGATGGTCCTGTCGGGAAATTCATAGAAAAGAAAGGCGAGGGAATTCATCATATCGCTTTCAGGGTGGAGAATATAGAAGAGGCGCTTAAAGAGTTGAAGGAAAAAGGCGTACAGCTTATAGATCAGACTCCAAGAACCGGGGCTGGCGGAGGGAAAATCGCTTTTCTTCACCCTAAATCGACAAACGGAATTCTTGTTGAGCTGTGTGAAAGAAGTGAAAAGTAAAAAGTGACATGTGAATGGTAAGGTGTGAAGGTTTGAAGAAAGTAAGTCATGAGGCGAAAATTGAAAAACTAAATTCGAAGTTCGATATTCTATGTGCGATTTTTAAAGGAGCGAAGAGATGTCTGATCTGAAAAAATGGGCTGAACTTGGCGCGAAGGAGATCAAAAAACCGGTTGAATCCCTTGACTGGAAGACTCCTGAAGGAATACTTGTAAAACCCCTTTATACGGCTGAAGACCTTGAAGGGCTTGAGTTTGTCAATTCTCTTCCGGGCTTTTATCCCTATGTAAGAGGGGTCAAGGCCACGATGTACTCCGGAAGGCCGTGGACTGTGAGGCAGTACGCGGGCTTTTCAACCGCTAAGGATTCAAACGCGTTCTACAGAAGAAATCTTGCCGGCGGCCAGAAAGGACTTTCGGTCGCCTTCGATCTTGCCACCCACAGAGGCTACGATTCGGATCATCCGAGAGTCGTAGGCGATATCGGCAAGGCAGGCGTTGCCGTTGATTCGGTTGAAGACATGAAGATCCTTTTCGACCAGATCCCGCTTGACGAGATGTCCGTTTCCATGACCATGAACGGCGCTGTTCTTCCCATACTTGCCGGTTATATAGTGGCGGCCGAGGAGCAGGGGGTTGCTCAGGAAAAATTAAACGGAACAATTCAGAATGACATATTGAAGGAATATCTTACAAGGAATACCTATATCTACCCTCCCGAACCGTCCATGAGGATAGTGTCCGACATAATCGCCTATTGTTCAAAACAGATGCCGAAATACAACACGGTGAGCATAAGCGGCTATCACATGATGGAAGCGGGAGCCAACTCCGTTCTGCAGACCGCCTTTACACTTGCGGACGGCCTCGAATACGTGAAGGCCGCGCTTGCTGCCGGACTCGATATCGACGATTTTGCTCCGCGCCTCTCCTTTTTCTTCGGGATAGGAATGAATTTTTTCATGGAGATCGCCATGCTGAGGGCCGCCCGTTTCCTGTGGGCCGACATGATACGCCGGTTCAATCCCAAAAAATCCCAGTCCCTCATGCTGAGAACCCATTGCCAGACATCCGGCTGGAGCCTTACGCAGCAGGACCCGTACAACAATATAATCCGCACAACTCTCGAATGTCTTTCAGCGGTGCTGGGAGGGACCCAGTCTTTGCATACCAATTCATTTGATGAGGCGGTCGGTCTTCCAACAGATTTTTCCGCGCGTATTGCCAGAAATACCCAGATAGTAGTTCAGGAGGAATCCCAGATCTGCCATGTTGTCGACCCTCTCGGCGGCTCCTATTACGTTGAAGCGCTTACCGATGCTATTATACGTGAGTCGAAAAAAATAATA
>JAUPLM010000008.1 GCA_030836965.1 Thermodesulfobacteriota bacterium
ACCGTTTACAAGACTTTTAACCCAGGGGATGGTCTGCAAGGAAACGGTTTCGTGTCCTGAACACGGTTATCTGTTCCCTGAAGAAGTTTCAGGAGAATCCGGAAACCGGAAATGCACAAAATGCGGAAAAGATGTTTTTACCGGACGTGTGGAGAAGATGTCCAAGTCAAAAAAGAATGTAATTGATCCCAACTTCCTGCTTGATAAGTACGGAGCGGATACGACAAGGCTTTTCTGCCTGTTTGCCGCGCCTCCTGAAAGAGATCTGGAGTGGAGCGAGCAGGGGGTTGAAGGCGGATATCGTTTTTTAACGCGTGTATGGAGGCTTACGGGAAATTGGATTGACGCGATAAAATATACCGGACCTTTTTACGGTGATCCCCGACTGCTCGAAGGCGGTTTGAGCGAATTATATAAAAAGACACACATTACAATAGCCAAAGTCACAAACGATATCGATGAGAGGTTCCACTTCAATACCGCGATCAGCGCGGTAATGGAACTTGTCAACATGATGTATAATGTTGAAATAAGCGCAAATACACCTGAAAAAGCCGGTGTGATGCGTTTCGCTATGGAGATGGTCACACTTCTCTTGTCGCCCATTGTTCCTCATTTTGCCGAGGAGCTGTGGGAAGTCCTCGGCCACAATACAAGCGTGCTGATGGCGCCGTGGCCGGAATTCAGAGAAGACGCTCTCATTGACGATGATCTTCTTGTGGTGGTCCAGGTTAACGGAAAGCTGAGAAGTAAATTTAATATAAATGCGGACGCAGATGACGATACAATCAGAGAGAGAGCCCTGTCGGATGCGAATGTCGGGAAGTTTATTGAAGGCAGGCAGGTCAAAAAAGTTATCATAGTTAAGAAAAAACTTGTAAATATAGTCACATGAAGCCGTCAGGCATGGGAGGATTCTTTTGAGAAAGGGTAGATTTGCGGGAATAATTTTTATTTCAGCGGCATTAGTGTTGAGTGGGTGCGCTTACAGATTTGCCGGAGGTGGTGATCTGCCGGGAGCCGTTAAGAGAGTTAGTATATCGGTACTTGAAAATAAAACCGCAGAGAGCGGCATTGAAAATATAATCACAAATGATCTTATCTATGAGTTTACGAGAAACGGCAAGGTTGTTGCAAATAAAGATGATGCCGACGCATATTTAACCGGGATAATCGAATCCGCCAATGATGAGGCGATTTCGCATAAGGGTGATCATACTTCTCTTGAAAGGCGCGTAAAAGTTGTTCTTGGCTTGAAATTGAAAGACAAAAGCGGGAATATTATCTGGACCGGAAAAGATATTGCGGCGGATCAGGCTTTTGCCGTTATGGCGGACAAGATTGAAACCGAAAAAAAGAGACGCACGGCTATCGAGCTTCTTTCAAAAAGACTTGCGGAAAACGTTTATAACAGGCTGACGGATAATTTTTAGCTTGTTTAAACCGTCGTTCAAAAATAGCCGGAATATAAAGTGCAGGTTATTTAATAACGGCTCCTAAGAAAAAATCGGATGTTTTGCCGGGAAAACCGAAGATATCCCGGCAAAACATAAAATCATTACTTTGCGCTGTTTACAAGTTTTGAAAGGCGGGATATTTTCCGGGAGGCGGTTCTCTTGTGAATCACACCGTTTTTTGCCGCCTTATCGATAACTGATTTTGCGGCATCGAGGTTTTTCAGAGATGATTCCCTGTTTTCAACGTTACCAGCCGCAACCCTTACGTCCTTTACGATATTCTTTACCTTGGTTTTGGTAGACCTGTTGCGCTGGCGCCTGATTTCATTCTGACGTGCACGCTTTAAAGCTGATTTATGATTTGCCAAATTTATAACTCCTTTTGTTGATTTTTTTGAAGCGTCTACTTACAAAATAGTATGGAACCTGTCAAGAAATATTAGATTAAATTATAACATGTTTGCAACATGTTTTATTTTTTCGGGAAATATTAATGCCTGAGCCGGAAAAAAGACTGGTGACAAAAGCCGCGGCAGTGGTAGGCGGTGCTACACTCCTCAGCCGTATATTGGGCTTTGTAAGAGATATTGTTATAGCGTGGTACTTTGGCGCGGGGCTTTATTCCGACGCTTTTTTTGTGGCTTTCAGGATTCCAAATCTTTTTCGAAGGATGTTTGCTGAAGGATCGCTCAGTATCTCTTTCATACCTGTATTTGCGGAATGTCTGACAAAACAAGGGAAAGATGAAGCAAACAGGCTTGCGGGATCCGCGGTACGGCTTCTTTCGTTGATACTGATTGCCGCCGTAATTTCAGGCGTATTATTATCTCCACTGATTGTAAGGCTCATTGCCCCGGGATTTTCGGACACAGCCGGGAAATACGCGCTTACCGTGTCTCTTACAAGAATCATGTTTCCCTACCTTTTTTTTATTTGCCTTGCAGCGCTTTTTATGAGCATTCTGAACGTGCTGGGCCATTTTGCAGCACCGGCCTTTGCGCCGGCCATATTGAATATATCAATTATAGCAGCACTTTTTTTTATTCCGGCCGGCTCCGGGGAATCTGCAAAGATTCTTGCCGCAGGCGTGCTGGCCGGAGGTTTTCTGCAGCTTGCGGCCCAGATTCCGTTTCTGATAAAAAATGGGGTTTATTTCTGGAGGGGCTCAGGTATATATCATCCCGGTTTGAAAGAGGCCGGAATCCTCATGCTGCCGGCTATATTCGGCGCAGCGGTATACCAGATAAACATCCTTATAGGAACTTTACTGGCTTCATTTCTGCCTGAAGGGAGTGTTTCATATCTGTATTATGCCGACAGGCTTGTGCAGCTGCCGCTTGGAATTTTTGCAATATCCGCTGCAACTGCCATATTCCCGGCTCTTTCCCGGCAGGCTTCCGCAAACGACATGGCGGCATTTAAAGAGACTTTCGATTACTCCCTCAGATTAGTTCTGTTTATTACATTTCCATGCATGGCGGGCCTTATTGTCCTGAGGGAACCGATTATAGCGCTCCTTTTTAAAAGGGGCGAATTTGATGCGCAAACCGCAGCATTGACTGCCCAGGCTCTTTTGTATTATAGTGTGGGCCTATGGGCATTTTCTTCAGTCCGGATTGTTGTTTCCGTGTTTTACGCGCTCAGGGATACAAGAACGCCTGTAATTACGGCTTTAATATCTTTTCTGGCAAATGTTGTTCTTAGTCTTTTGCTGATGCAACCTATGAAACATGGTGGACTGGCGCTGGCGACTTCATTGTCTTCGATGTTGAATGTTGTGCTTCTGCTGCTGGCGCTTGATATAAAAATCGGATCGCTTGGATTAAAGAGACTGAAAGAATCGGTTTTTAAAATTGCAGTTTGTTCATTGATTATGGGAGGCGTCGTACACGGCCTATCGTCATTTGTCATGCCTTACGATAATTTATCTTTCAGAGGACAGCTTTCAGGTGTGACCTTGTGCATATTAGTCGGTGTAATTGTTTACGCCGTTTTATCCTATTTGATTAAGAGTCCTGAAATAAAAAGCCTTGTCGCTTTGACCGGAAGGGGCGGAAAATAAGGTGACTAAAAAGCATAAAATACTGTTAAGCATCGGGATGGTTGCAATTTTATCATTTTTTCTGCTGGTTGTTTTCGGCGACGATGCCCTTCTTGAACTCAACCGGGTTAAAAAAGAAAGAAACCTTCTTATTAAAAAAAATGAAGAACTTACCCGGGAGAACAACACCATGTATAACGAGATAGAACGGTTGAAGCATGATCCCGAATATATTGAAAATGTTGCCAGAAAGGAGTTGGGTATGATCGGGAAGAGCGAGATCATATTCAAGGTTGAAAAGAGAACAGATTCCGGCGCGGCCGGTGGAAAAAAATAGCGGTGGTTATCCCGGGGGAAGAAAATGGATGACGATACTGATTTCAATACTGTTACAATGGCTAAGGTCTTTGCCGGACAGGGCTTATATGATAAGGCGGCCGGGATATACCATAAATTGCTTGAGCAGGATCCGGACAGGAATGATCTTATAGAGGCCCTTTCAGAGCTTGAAAAAATAAAGGAAGAAAAAGAGAAGGAACTGAAAATAACTCTGGTTCCGTTATTCTCCGAATGGTTTGATCTTGCGTTGAGCAATAACAGGATCGAATTGCTCGGCAAACTTAAAAAAAAGCGGTAGCCCGTCTGATACAGGAGTATATGGAAGAGAACCTGTCTATATCACTTAAGGGACAATTTCTGCTGGCGATGCCGGACCTTGCCGACTTGAATTTCGCACGTACGGTGACTTGTATTTCGGAACATAATTCGGAAGGCGCTCTCGGTATAGTGATAAACAGGATGAGTTCATCTATTACTGGGAAGGATATTTTTGATGAACTCGGGATTGAATATGTTCCACGCGAGGAATCTATACCTGTATTTATCGGCGGCCCCGTGCATACCGGTGAAATATTCATTCTCCACGGACCGCCGTTTACCTGGGACGGATGTTTTATGATAACCCCGTTTCTTGCCATGAGCAACACAATCGACATACTCAAAGCAATCGCTGAAGGGAAAGGGCCTCAATCTTATATGATTGCCCTGGGATGTGCCGGATGGGGACCCGACCAGCTGGAATCGGAAATCAGGCAAAACGCTTGGCTGACATGCTCAATTTCGGATGAGATTATTTTTAAGACATCGGTTGAATCGAGATGGGAGCAGACGGCAAAAAAAATGGGAGTAGATCCGGTACTCCTTTCTTTAAAAGCCGGACACGCATGATATTCACGGTCATTCATCTTCCTTAGGTTTTGATTTCGGTTTTTTCTTTTTAAGGCAGATCCTGTCCTTTCTGACAAAGGCGCATAGCTTCGGATTATAATATTCTTTACAGTTTAACGGATTATATAACGGACATTCAGGATGTTTTTTTGACATGACCTGTAATTTCCTTCTGATATAATATTTTTTAGATGAAACCGGCTTTCCGGGGCAATAATATGCACCCTGCTCATATCTCAAGTAAGGACTGTAAATCTATTAACATAAAATCTTAAAAGTTACAAGCTATTACCTTGAGTAAGAGAAAATATTATTTGGGATCATCTCAAACATAACTTCGAGTCACGGCTTCTGTTCACTATGAGACCTTTGCATAACATGCTTTTGAAGCCAGCGCAGATAATCGGTTTTGCCATTTTGCAAGAAATTTTTACGAAACGTAACAACGCCCCCTGATTGTCGACAAAGAGACACAGGCAGCGACGAAATAGCGGCTTCGTGGGCTCATATCCACTGGGGCTGTACAGGTCTATTGGATGCGGATCTGTTGCCGTTGACGAAGTCTGAATCCGATCTTGCTAAACGGCAAAACCGATTATCTGTGCCGGCTCTTTAACCAGATGTTATGCTGAGCCTTACTATGTCGCAAGCAGTTTCCTCAGGTTTGTTCTTGCAAACTCAATCGAAGGATCAAGTTCTAGAGCCACCCTGTAATAATATGCGGCTTTCTCCTTGTCCCCCATATCACGGTAGTTTGACGCCAGGTTGGCGTAATCGATCGCCGAGCCGGGATTGATTTTTAAAGCCTTCCTGAAATTTTCTATCGCCAAATCATGCTCCTTCAGTTTGAAGTGACAGAAACCCATCAGGTTATAGATGTCGGTTCTTTCGGTGTCGTATTTTTCACCTTCTTTCAATACGGCAAGAGCCTGCCGGTATTCCCCCATATCTTTGTAGCAGATTCCCATATATGAAAAAATACTGGGCATATCCTGTTCCGGCGGCTCAAGTTCGAAGGCTTTCCTGAAATAAGAGAGGGCTGTATCCGGATTATTCAATGAAAGATTTGTTTGTCCCATGTAAAAATTAATGTAGTATTTTCCGGGAAGCAGTTTGTCAATTTTCTTCAATTCACAAAGAGCCTCTTCTGGTTTGCAGTTTTCAACAATAATCTTTGCGCAGAAGAGCCCTACGCTTGTTCCGATAGCTCTTTCCCTGAAATGGGCTCCGGGTATAATGGTGTAAAAGGCCGGTATCTGAAGCTTCGGATGCATGGTATTTATGACAATGACTTCCAGTCCTTTATCCGCGAGAGCAGCCGTCAGGTTCTCCACCTCGGTTCTGATGTTGTTGTCTGAAAGGTCGGGCAGGCTTTGAATATTTACAGTTGTTTCCGCTTCAGTAATAAAACGGGCTTCATCCGTTGTTTTGAATTTTGGAAGACCGCTTGCGACATAATTTGAAGATGTGTCGAAATCACCGGCAAGCTGGGCCGTTTCAGTAAGAGCTCTGCTTAAAGCCTTTTGAGGGTCCGGGGTCGTTCCGGCCGTCCACACGATTTCACTTTTATCCGGAAAAGTTGAAGGGTCGTAGGCGAGCACTCCGACGGTGGGTATTCCGAGCTCCATGGAAAAATCCGATATGAAGAGCCTGATACCGGCCGAGCGGAATTTCTGTAGCATTTCGACTACCATGGGATCGGTTGCCGAATCGGGATTGATTCCGGGAACCCTCAGGTTGTTGTTGCTGATTATTGATGAAACATGTCTTTCAACTATTTCGCATATACCCTGGCTGAGAGCCTCTTCAACACAGTTTCCGGCTGACGGGCCGTTGAATTCGTTAATCATGTAGAACCAGTCGAAAGGTATAAGAACCTCTTCGTTCCTTGTCAGATTATATGCCCATGTCCATTTGAGAGTCAGGTTTTCAAAAATTTTGCGGGTTATACCGGTCTCTTCCGTAGAATCATGAACAGACTTCGCGATCATATCAAAGGGGATTGCGGCATCCCTTATATTTGAATATTTTTCACGGAAAAAATTTTCCGGATTATTGCAGAAAGAGAAGAAACTGAATCTTTCCGCGAGTTCCATTACGGCGCTTGCTTCGGCCTGGGATGGAGTGGCTCCTTTTCCCATCTGTTTTTTTGTTCCTGTTACGGCTGAGGCGTCTCTTCCGCACCTGCTGAAGTATACCGGTATGCCGAGTCGCCCGTTATCAATTCTTTCCGTCTCCCGGAGAATATCAAGATCGATTGTTTTCAGTTTTTCCCTGAAGCTTTTTATTGTTTCTTCCGGTGATTTTATTTTATCCTGATCAAGCGTAAAACGCTTGAAAGCATCATTAAGAATAACCCTGTAACTCATTTATCGGTTCCTCCGTGTTATCTGATGTAACGGTTTTTATAAACCATCCGGTTAATTTATCATCTTTTGACGGAAAAATAAATTTTTTTAAATTGACCGTTTCATTCTGATTTGGTAATAATTATAAAGAAAGTGGGGATGTAGCTCAGTTGGGAGAGCGCGGCGTTCGCAACGCCGAGGCCAGGGGTTCGAACCCCCTCATCTCCACCAGCAGGTTAATAATAAAAACAGGCCCAGATGGAAACTTAAGGTTGCTTATGGAACGAACAGCCGATGTTGACCGGAAGACAAAAGAGACTGCAATAAGTTTAAAGCTTTCTCTGGACGGAACAGGGAAGCACGAAATAAACACAGGAGTCCCTTTTTTTGATCACATGCTTTCACTGTTTTCAGCTCATGGTTTTTTTGACCTGTTTATCACCGCAAGAGGTGATATTGAAATAGACTACCACCCCACAGTTGAAGATGTTGGTCTTGTCCTGGGAGATGCGCTGGACAAAGCGCTTGGAGACCGAAAGGGCATCAGGCGTTTCGGGCATGTTACGGTTCCTATGGACGATGCCCTGGCTTCAGTTGCGGTTGATCTGTCGAATCGCCCGTACCTGGTATACAATGTAACTCCCATGCCGTTCCCGGGGGGAAATTTTGATATAAGCCTTGCAAGGGAATTTTTCAGGGCTTTTTCCACACGGGGAGGTATGAATCTTCATATCAATGTTCTTTATGGCCAGAATGAACATCACATAATCGAATCCGTTTTCAAAGCAGCAGGGAGAGCTCTTGATCAGGCAACTTCAATTGATGAACGTATAACAGGTATATGTTCTACAAAAGGAGTGCTTTAAGCCGTTGTTCAAAAATTACTGAAATATTGAAATGCCATGACCGGCATAAGGAGCCGTAAGTCGTTACCGACATAAGGAGCCGTAACAAAATGGTCAGAAATATAATGGTCATTTCGTAACGGCTCCTAACAAAATGGTCAGAAATATAATGGTCATTTCGTAACGCCACCTTATCAGGAGAAAACTCTGAACTGTTCATTCCCATGGACCATTATGGAAAAGCTAAAATTCTTACGTTTTAAAACATGCTGCCTGCTGCTTACAGATTTTCTGATGATGACGGCCTGAAGCTCCCGCATTTTTTCACCTGAGTTTAT
>JAUPLM010000098.1 GCA_030836965.1 Thermodesulfobacteriota bacterium
CCTGCTCTACCAATTCTCCCAGGATGGGAACATCTTTCGACTTTGTAATTTTTTGCCAGAAATTTTCATACATGCTCATCATATGAAATGTGGTTCCTATAACCTGCCTGAACATTGGGCCCAGATCCGCAGCCGGGTCTTTTTGTCCGTGGACTTTAACCCCCAGACGTGCCTGGCATATATTGAATCCATCGACTATTGCTACCGTAGTCATATAAATATCGATACCGAACTTTGCTACATCGGTTTCCCAGACATCCTGATCCAGATAATGCCTGGCAAGTTTGCTGGATATTCCGAAATCTCCGCCGATGGGTTGCCGGACTCTGAGCCCATACAACGCTCTCGTCAGATTGTAAGCAATGGTATTGGTGACTGTCCCGTCCAGCTTATAACGACGGTAGTAGGGCGCCACTAAATCGTATCCGTTGAAAACAGGCTCCAGTACGTTTTTTATCCAGTCCGGTGATATCGAGATCAAATCCGAATCAAAAACAGCGATAGCCTGCGCTCTCAGGAAACGGGCAGCTTCAAAAACAGCCCGCAGGCTTGAACCTTTGCCGGCAATTCCCCGGTAAATTATTACTGTTTTTTCTATATTGAAAGAATTGATCTCAACACGCTCCGCAATCTCACGGGAATCATCAGTTGATCCGCCGTCAGAAACAATGATCAGAGCTTTTTTGTCACGGTAATTAATTTCAAGACCTTTTGCTACGCTTCGTATGACATGAATAAGAGATGTACCGCTGTAATAGGATGGTATGCCGATTACAATATCCGCCTGCCCGAGATTTTCTATAAGCTCCCGGACGGGTTCCCGTAATGCCGTAGAAAAACGTATGGGCTCATTCATATAAATGCTCCTGAAAAGTATGGCTTAATATTTCAATCATTATTTGATTCCAGCCTTTGCTGCCGGGCAGCAATGCGCGCCGCAAATGGTTTACGTGTAAATCTTCATAACTCCCGTCCGCATGGGGAATCAGAACAGGAATATTGACACGTTTCAGCATTGAAATATCGTTTGGACTGTCTCCGATTCCGATACTTATAAATTTTTCATTCATATTCTCCGAATAAATTTCAGTTGTGATTTTAATAGCCCTTCCCTTATCCTGACTGTTTCCGGTTAAATGAAAAAAGCGGCCTCCCCGTGTAATTTTAAAACCTTCTGATTCAGCCATATCAACCAGTTTCGACATAAGCGACTCATCTTTAATCACGAAAGGCTCAGAAAATTCCCTCTGTTTTGCCATAATTGCCTGTCCTTCGGATAATCCTGCTACTTTTGAAATATATCCGGGCTCCATATCGCCGAATCCGCAGATTTTGAATCTGTCTTTAACTGACTCGACAAATCTTCTTATTCCGGCATATTCTGCGCCAAGGCGGATCACGGTATAACCTTGCTGCCGTGAACCATTATTTATGCTGAATCCCATATAATCAAGCGGAAAATAAACTGCGGCGCCGTTTTCGACGATAAACGGGTCTGAAAATCCCATCTCATTCTGCAGTTGTTCAACTTCGGTTCTGGTTTTACTAGTTACAAAGATCAGCGGTATCTTCCGCTCCCGGATTATATCCAGCGCCGGCTTTGATTCCCGGAAAGAATATGTTTCATGATCCAGCAGGCTGTCGTCAAGATCTGTATATATCAACAGTTTCATTAAATTTTTACTTTTATTATATTTATTGAACACAATCCGGTATGCGTGAAACGCATTTACTCTCACCGCTGCAAATGCCGGCATGAAGCTGATTTGACCATGAGGAAAATCGGTCCGTTTGCAGTTCGGTCGGTAACCCTGCTTCAGGCAGTGATGATTAAACCAGATATTTCGTTTCAGGGCCTGTTTCGGACTATGCTCAACAGCAAGTATTATACTATCTCTGCAGCAAAATATCCGGTGATGGATGATTGAATACAAGATCAGAAGTAAGTAATGCTGCTGATGATATATTTATACATTAAATGGTATCAATTGCATGGTCAATCTTTTTATTTGATCCGATACTCAATTGGATTATAAATATATAACAGAACAAGCAGTAATAAGCATTTCCCGTTGTCCGTTTCCGGCGATATTTGCACATGGACGTGGTTTTTACGGCAATGCAGCCAGAACCTCGGCAATAAACATATCGGTGTTCCAGGCCTTCCGTACCGAAGTTGCGCCGAATCTGACCAGCACCAGCTTCCTTGACGGAATCACGATTACTTTCTGCTCCTGGTAACCGTCTGCCGAGTATGCATCAGCAGGAGAAGACGGCCATCTTCTCTTTCCGGGATCTGAAACGGGTCCCGCGTTCAGCCAGAAAAGAGCTCCGTATTGTCCTATCGGGGCGCCCTGCGTGGGTGTTGTGGTATAGCGGACCCACCCCTCGGGAAGAATCCTAACGCCGTTCCACACCCCGTCCTGCAGATAGAGCAGGCCGAAACGCGCCCAGTCACGCGGTGTCGCAAACGTATAGGAGGAGCCGACGTAAGTTCCCGAAGGATCCGGCTCAGGAACAGCGCTCTGCATGCCTATCCTGTCGAAGAGTTCCTCTCTCATGAATGTGAAGCTGTCCGGATAACTTTTTTCCGCTTCCGTGCGGACGATCCTGCTTATGATATTGGCTGTGCCGCTGGAATAGCTCCATTTGGCATCGGGTGCGGCCTCAAGCGGTTTTGCAGCGGCATATGCTGCAAAGTCGCTGCTCCTGTAAAGCATTTTGGTGGCATCGTAAAGCGGTTTATATATTTCTCCGAATTCAAGTCCGCTGCTCATCCTTAATAGCTGATCAAGGGTTATTTTCCCCCGCGGATCGCCCTCTTTCCGCCATTCCGGAACCGGCGCCGGTTCCTTCAGGCGCAGCTTTCCGTTTTTAACCATGATTCCGACAAGCGCGTTGGTGATGCTCTTGCTCATCGACCATCCGAGAAGGGGCATATTGCGGTCAAATCCGGGGGCGTAACGCTCTGCAATGAGGCGGCCGTCGTAAACAACCAGAACGGCCCTCGTATTTTTAAGCTTTTCGGATCCGCTCTCGGCAAACGCATTATCGAGGGCTTTTGAAAGCTTCGCCTCATCGAATACCGCAGGAAGAGGAACGGCGATTTCACCGTTTCCCGCAGGCCAGGGAAGATCTTCCGGAAGCGGCTTTTCCGGCGCCGCCGCCGCTATATTCTGCATTCTCAGATCCTCTTCGCTCATGCCGACCGCAAGAGTGCAGCCGCAGCCTTCACGATACACCGCGGCCGCTTTGTATAATCCGAAGGAAGCGGCAGTAACACGTTTATTATGGCGGTCGACATCTGCTGAGATAACCGCGGCAAGGGGATTGACCGGAGCGACATCTTCACGCAAAACCTCATCCGGGTTCCGTCCTGATATGAAGACCGCAGAGCAGAGATACTTCGCCACATAGCCGGTACCGATAGGTATCGCCTGTGTAAGGTACCAGCCCGCAGCAGTTATTGCTGCCGCAAGGATAATTCCTGTGACGGTCAATGTGCGCCTGATCAATTTTCTCATCTGTCCAAATTTCCCTGTTTAACTATTTAGTGTAGATCCAAAATCTATA
>JAUPLM010000099.1 GCA_030836965.1 Thermodesulfobacteriota bacterium
CCTGAATTCTCCCGAAGTCTTTGTGAGACGGGATAAAACAGGCGCCGTAAACCTGGAGGCGATTGTTGAAAAAACGGAACCAGTTCAGGAACCCGAAGCAATAAAGGAAGAACAACCCTTTATTCTCACTATAGATAAGGTGGAACTTAAAAACGGAATTTGCAATTTTTCAGACGAGTCGGTTTCGGATCCTGTAAATCTTGTAGCGGACAAGCTCGAAATAAATGCCGGTAATATATCCACGGCTGCCGGCAGCCAGGGCACGGCCGATTTCTCCTGCCGTTTGAATAAAAAGGGGACGGTTTCCGCAAAGGCGGCATTCGGGATCGATCCGCTTATCTGTGATGCGCAGATAAACATTGAAGGACTTGAGCCGGGATGGGTGCAGCCATACTTCACCGATAAAATAAGAATTATCGTGACAGGAGGACGCGCGTCGGTCAAGGGCGCGGTCGCTCTGAAACAAAATGATGAAAAAGAGATTCAGATTTCATATAAAGGAAATGCGGCGATTACAAACTTTGCCTCGGTGGATAAAGAAAACAAGGATGATTTTGTCAGGTGGAAAGCCCTGAATATAAATAATCTGGATGCCGGGTTTAATCCGGTTTATGTCGATATTAAAGAGATAGCTCTGAAGGAATTATTTTCCAGTGTCATCGTAAATTCCGATGGAAAGCTCAACCTGAGCAATGTTGTCAAACAGGATGAGGTTGAGCAGGTTCCAGAAAAGGTGGAAGAGAAAAAAAGCGCCGGTAAGATATCGATCGGCAGGGTTTCGTTGAATAACTGCAATATCAGGTTTATCGACAGAAGCATTAATCCCCATTATTCTACCGAGCTTTCCGGTATAAATGGATCTGTTTCAGGACTGACATCGATGGAGACGGAAACCGCCAAGGTTGAATTGTCGGGCAGCCTTGACAACACTTCTCCTCTGATTATAACAGGAAGGATCAATCCCCTCAAAGATGATCTTTTTGTGGACCTGCATACGAGTTTTAAAGACATAGATCTCAGCCCCGCGTCCCCGTATTCGGGAAAATACGTGGGACATACGATACGCATGGGAAAACTCACTCTTGACCTGAAATATCTTATCGACAGGAAAAAGCTCGATTCCCAGAATGATGTATTTATCGATCAGTTTAATTTCGGGAGCAGTGTCGACAGCCCCGACGCAACCAGCCTGCCGGTTAAATTCGCGGTTTCTCTCCTGAAGGACCGTCACGGAAAGATCAATCTTAATATGCCTGTCGCAGGCAGAACGGATGACCCCGAGTTCAGCGTGTGGAAAGTTATTGTAAAAATACTTGTCAATCTTGTCACAAAGGCTGCAACAGCTCCTTTTTCGCTTCTTGCTTCATTGTATCCGGGTGCTGATCAGCTTGCCAATGTTGAGTTTGAATACGGAAGGACGGATCTCTCCGCGCAGAGCGAACAGAAACTCCGGGTTCTTCTCCAGATAATGGCCGACAAACCCTCCCTTAACCTTGAAATCAAGGGCTATGGCGACATGGAAAAAGACCGTGAGGGCCTTATTCAATACCTTTTCGAAAAGAAGATAAAGGCGCAGAAACTCATGTTCCTGCTGAAAAACGGTCAACCGGCTGTTCCTGTTGAGGAGATAACTGTTGAACCGGTTGAGTACGATGTGTTTCTGAAAGAGGCATATATCGCGGAAAAATTTAAAAAACCGGTTAATGCGCAGGGGCAGCCCTTGCCGCTTCCTGCTCCTGAGATGAAAAAGCTGATCGTTGAGCATATAAGAGTTACGGAGAGCGATCTTAAAATAATGGCGGAACAACGCGCTCAGCAGGTAAAAAACTATCTGGTAAAATCCCAGCAGGTCAAGCCGGAAAGAATATTCCTGATAGAGGCGGAATTGATCTCCAGGGAAAAGCCTGAAGAGGTCAGAAAGGCTCGTGTCGATCTCAACCTCAAATAGATGCCCGGTAAGTGAATCCATGTGGATGCATAAGGCACGCGGGAGGAAATGAATCATGAAAAGCCTGTTGCGCATGATATCTGATTTTATCGAATTTATAAACGAAGGCATCTGGAGAATACGTCTCAGGAACCTTCCGCCAGGCAGGCGGCTTCTTACAAGATATCTCAGAGTTTTTATTGTTGCCGCGAAACAATTCAGTGGAGATAAATGCCCGCTTCGCGCATCGGCGCTTACATTCTATTCGCTGCTCTCGGTTGTTCCGGTTGTTGCAATGGCTTTCGCGATTGCCAAGGGATTCGATCTTCAGAAGCACCTTGAAACGCAGATCATGGAAAAGTTTGCCGGCCAGGAGGTGATGATCAACCAGATAATCGGGTTTTCCAGGAATATGCTGGACAATACCAAGGGCGGATTAATAGCGGGCGTCGGCGTCGTCGTGCTTATCTGGGCGGTCATCAATGTTCTGGGCCAGATCGAAGAATCCTTCAATGATATATGGGGCATAAAAAAAGGCCGCACTTTAGGCAGAAAATTCAGCGATTATCTTTCGATAGTACTGATAGGCCCACTGCTTCTTATCATGTCGAGCAGCGTTACGGTGCTTATCGCCACCAATCTCACACAAATAACCGATAAGATTGCTCTGCTGGGCGTATTCAGCCCCCTTATCACTCTCATTATAAAAACTCTTCCGTATTGTTTCATCTGGATACTTTTTGCTTTTGTATATATTTTCATGCCCAATAAAAAAGTGTACTTTCTCTCAGGCCTCATCGCGGGCATTGCCGCCGGAACGATCTTTGTTATCGTCCAGAAGCTTTATATCTATTTCCAGATCGGAGTAGCCAAGTATAACGCGATTTACGGCAGCTTCGCCGCTCTTCCACTGTTTCTGGTATGGCTACAGCTAAGCTGGCTCATAATGCTCTTCGGCGCCGAGATATCCTTTGCATACCAGAGTGTTGATGAGTACGAGTATGAGCCGGACAGTAAAAAAATCAGTCCCTTATTCAGAAAACTCCTGAGCCTCCAGATCGCCCACCTGCTTGTGATGAATTTCATGAACGGCAATAAACCCATGACCGTATCATCAATCTGCACCACTCTCGATATTCCGGTCCGTCTGGTCCAGGATATACTTTACGACCTTGCCGGATGCGGTATTTTATCAGACGCCACATCGGAGAATAATGGCGAGCCTGCCTATCAGCCCGCCCGTGATATAAACGGTTTAAGTATTTCGTTTATACTGCTGGCCCTGGAAAACAAGGGTATCGACACCATCCCCACAGCGCGGACAGATTCCTTCAACGCCCTTTCAGGGAGATTGAAGGCTTTTGCGGATACCATTGAGAAGTCTCCGTCCAACATTTTGCTGAAAGACCTTTGAACCTGAAACGGAAAGAGCGTTTATGATCTCTCATGATTGGAAGCATAATTGAACGGTTCATATCCGGATATCCATTCGGTAAAAGAGAGTGTCCTGGAATTTGTTCAAAGGCCGGATATCAAAAAAGCCCTTGATTTTCTTCTCACGCGCCTGCCGGATGAGGCTGAACTGTTCATTGCCGGGGGCGCGATAAGAAATCTGATAATGGAAAAAATACATGGCTGGAGTCCGGTAACCGCGGATATAGATCTTTTCATAGGCGGTATTGACCGGGGCCATGTTATAAGCGAGATATTATCGCCGGAGAAAACCGCAAAGACCGCGCTCGGAGGAATAAGGTGGTATCCTGAAAAATCCGGCCTCTATTTTGATCTCAGTCTCTTGACGGATTTTATCGCCATAAAAGGTTTCGATTTAAAACCGACTCTTGATAATCTTCTTCTGTACATAGATTTTAACGTCAATGCCATCGTGTTTGATCTGAAAAAAGGGCATCTTTACGAACGGAACTGCATCAGTTCGATTGCCGGCCGTGTATTGGATTTCAATTCCGTCCTTATCTATGACAAATTTATAACAGTTTACAGAATGCTTTTATTTTGTGAAAAGCTAAAGTTTTTTCTCTCGGAAAGAGCACTTAATTATACTAAAATGGCTGTTGATATAGACTTGCAGATATCATTGGAAAAAGATA
>JAUPLM010000100.1 GCA_030836965.1 Thermodesulfobacteriota bacterium
GAGGAACGAAACCACCAGAAGAGCAGTTATGGAAAAAAACCTTAAATTGACGGCCTCGTTATGACTTTCTTCTTTAGCAAGAGCCATTCTGTTTCTGTGGATATTTTTATATTCATCACACAGCGCAAGAATTCTGAAAAAGAGCTTGCGTACATCCCTGTGAAGTCTTGCGCCTTCTTCGCGTTCCCCCTTCTTGTAATGAGCTATTACCCGGTCCTTTAATTCGACATAACTGCCGTATTCATTCTCAATATCGGTTATGATTTTCTTTTGCGGTTCATCTGAGGATAAATTTTTTGCTTCACCAAGTCTTTCCTTGAATATCTGTCTGAATTCTCCCAGCTGTCTCAGCCAGTCAGGGTCATTATCAAGGAAATAGTAGGTTACAAATCCTTTCTGGTTGACAAGCGCGGCTTCGAGAGATTCAGCGGCCTGAAATGCTGCAACATCTTTTTCAATGAGAAGATTTAATACGCCCTCCATCCTGAAAGTATACCAGACCATTGAAATTCCACCTATCAGTGTAATAATAACCAGGGTAGATAAAATCAGATATATTTTCAGGCGAAGGGTTATAAGATTTTTCATTACCAGAGCTATACAATAAATAATCAAATCAGGCAATTTGTTTTAAGCAACTATTGGTTATGTTGACAAAAGATGTTGCTGTGCTACGATGTGAAATATAAAAGGAGAAATAACAGCAGGGGAGAATAATTAGAAACAAAGAATACATTTTTCTGGTCGGGGCGAGAGGATTTGAACCTCCGACCCCTTGAACCCCATTCAAGTGCGCTACCAGGCTGCGCCACGCCCCGACGACAGAAAATTTCAACTACCATTTTGAACTGGCCGTGTCAATAGATGTATAAACGTATTATGAAAAATAATATTCTGGTTCCTGAAAAACTTGAACCTGGCGACACGATAGGGATAGCCGCACCGGCGAGCCCCTTCGATTTAAAAAAGTTCAGGCTGGGAGTTGATGTGCTGAAATCCATGGGGTTCAATGTCTATATCCCTGAAGGTATTTTCAGCAGAAACGGATATCTGGCCGGAACCGATCATCAAAGAGCTTCTATTCTGAACAGCCTCTTTTCAGATAAAGATATCAAAGCTATTTTATGCGCCAGAGGCGGCTTCGGCTCGCTCAAGATACTATCCGCTCTCGATTATGATAAGATTCAGAAGAATCCGAAAATATTTATCGGATATAGTGATGTTACGGCTGTTTTATCCGCTCTTTATAAAAAATGCCGGCTGATAACTTTTCATGGTCCTATGGCTGCCGAACTTGGGAGCACCTCTCAAAGGACCAGAGAAGCAATGTTTTCGGTTCTTTCTTCACGTGCCGATTTTGAAATTTTCTCAAGAAATGGGACGAGTTTAAAACCGGGAACCGGATCCGGTATTGTGCTGGGAGGCAATTTGTCGACGTTGTGTCATCTTACCGGCACACCATATTTTCCGGATGTTGGCGGCAGCATACTTTTTATTGAAGAAAGGGGAGAGGCGGTATACAGGATAGACAGAATGCTTACCCATATGAAGATGGCGGGATGTTTTAAAGGTATATCAGGTCTGGTGCTCGGTTCATTCACAGACTGCGGATCTGTAAAAGAGATAAATAAAATTATAGCCGGCCTGTTTGAAAAAATCGACATTCCCATCCTCTCAGGTTTTACCGCCGGGCATGGAAAGGAAAACATTACGATTCCGTTTGGCCTGAAAGCAACTCTTGATGCAGGCGGCAAACTTCTTTCTTTCAGGTGGCCGGCGATCGATTGATCATGGACTGGGAGTGGATTCCCCAATTGGAGCGGTATGGAAAAAATCAACAGCGCTATGACGGATGCCGTCTCGGATAATATTTTTCCGGGCGCTGTGCTGCTTGTCTCAGTTAAAGGCGAAATTCTCTTTTTCGATGCATACGGACTGGCCAACAAGCTTTCCGGAAAAAAGATGACTAAGAATACGGTTTTTGATCTTGCTTCTTTAACAAAACCGCTCGCAACAACACTGGCCGTAATGAACCTTGTTCAGGAAGGCAGGCTTGAAGTTGAAGATAAACTGATATCGGTTATCCCGCAGCTCGCAAAGACTGTAAAAGGAGGGATAAGGATATTAAATCTGCTTTTGCATGATTCGGGACTTCCCGATTACCGTCCATATTATTTAACTCTCCGGGATCTCCCGAAAGATGAAAGAGAATACGCTTTAAGGGATCTGCTGATTAAAGAGCCTCTCTTATGCCGGCCTGGTGAAAATGTTTTATACAGCGATCCCGGCTTCATGCTATTAAGATGGGTAATTGAGACGGTTTCCGGCTGCCGCCTGGACCATTTTTTATATGACAAAATATATAAACCACTCGGTCTTGAAAATTTATTTTTTGTTGATCTTGATTACAGGGGGAAAAACAGGAAAGGGCCGAATCAATCGTTTGCGGCTACGGAATTCTGTCCCTGGCGGAATATTCTGCTTGAAGGGATGGTGCATGATGAGAATGCATATGTTATGGGTGGAATCGAAGGACATGCCGGTCTTTTCGGTACAGCCGGTGATGTGAACCTTTTATTGTCCGAGCTGCTTTTCTCTTTTCATGGAATTACGAAACGGAATATAATTGACGGAAAACTGGCAAATCATTTTTTAAGGCGCAGGGAAGGAACAGGCCGCGTTATGGGTTTTGACGCTCCTTCTTTAACCGGATCCAGCTCGGGAATTCATTTTTCACGCAACAGCGCGGGGCATCTTGGTTTTACAGGAACTTCATTCTGGATGGATCTCGATAAGTTCGTAATCGTTATATTACTTACCAATCGCGTTCATCCTGCAAGGGAGAATGTGAAAATAAGAGAGTTCAGACCGGCATTGCATAATATCATAATGGAAAGTTTTGCAGAAAAAGGGATCATAAAGATTTGACGGCTGCCCAAAAAATCCGTAAAACAGGTTTTAATACAGCCAGTTTCAAAGAAAAATATTAATACAAAATATAGATTCCCCTTGTAATGAAAATATATTTCTGGTAGCGGTTCACATGATATTTCTGTATTGTATTCCATGGATATTTGGAAAATAATCATTTCTTGATATATATTGAGGCAGCATGAATCTTTTTTTAGATGGAATATTAGGTGCATTTTCAAGTGATCTAGCGATTGATCTTGGCACTGCAAATACACTCATTTACGTCAGAGGTAAGGGAATAGTTTTAAATGAACCTTCGGTTGTTGCTGTGAGCGGGGATGACAGATCGAAAAACCGGGTACTTGCTGTGGGAATTGAAGCAAAAAACATGCTGGGAAGGACACCCGGAAATATAGTTGCCGTTCGCCCGATGCGGGACGGCGTTATCGCCGATTTTGAAGTTACAGAAGCAATGCTTCGCCATTTCATACACAAGGTTCATAACAGGAGAGCCTTTGTGCGGCCGAGGATAATAATTGCAGTGCCGTCCGGAATTACACAGGTTGAAAAGCGTGCCGTTAAGGAATCTGCCGAATCGGCGGGAGCGCGTGAAGTTTTTCTTATTGAGGAACCTATGGCTGCGGCAATAGGTGCCGGCCTGCCCATCTCCGAACCCATCTGTAACATGGTTGTCGATATAGGCGGAGGCACAACTGAAGTTGCGGTTATATCTCTTGCCGGGATTGTTTACAGCAGATCCGTCAGGGTGGCCGGAGACAAGATGGATGCTGCGATCATACAATATATTAAGAGAAAATACAATCTGCTGATAGGAGAAAGGTCGGCTGAAATCATCAAAACAGCCATAGGCAACGCTTATCCGGATCCGGAAGACATAGAAACTATTGAGGTAAAAGGCAGGGATCTGGCATCCGGAATTCCGAAAATTCTTTCGATTGATTCGGAAGAAATAAAGCTTGCGATATCAGAGCAGATTGATGCAATTGTTGAAACTGTTAAAATTGCGCTGGAACATACCCCTCCTGAACTGGCATCGGATATTGTTGATCGCGGGATTGTCTTAACCGGAGGCGGAGCGTTGTTGAAAAATCTTGATAAACTGTTGAGGGAAGAGACCGGCCTTCCTATTACTGTTACCGAAGATCCTTTATCAACAGTTGCGCTAGGTGCGGGAAAAGCTCTGGATAGCATTGAAATCCTTAAAAAAATTGTAATAGCTTAATTTCATGTTTTCAAGAAAGTCAATGATGATAGTCGGGGTAATTATCCTTGTGGCTGTCAATGTCATTGTGCTTTCCATTTCAGGCAAGCGGCATTATCCCTCTTATACTCTCGGACGGGTTGCATTAACGGTAACTGCCCCGTTTCAGGATGCCATTACACAAACGATCCGTTTTGCAAAAAGCATATGGAACCATTATTTTTTCCTTGTGTCGGCGGCAAAAGAGAATGAAAATCTTAAAAAAAGCCTCAGTCATTTAATCCAAAAGAAGAATGAATATTATGAAATAGAGATTTCCAATGACCGGCTGCGCAACTTATTCGATTTCAGGCAAAATATACCCGGTGAAGTAATTGCTGCCGAAGTTATCGGCATAGATCCTTCCCCATGGTACAGAACAATTGTAATTGACAAGGGAAAAGCGGACGGAGTTAAGCGGGGACTGCCTGTTATAAATCCGGAAGGTGTAGTAGGCCAGATAATTGATATTACTGAACATTATTCTAAAGTTTTATTGGTTATAGATCAAAACAGCGCTGTAGACGCGCTTATACAGCGAAACAGAGCAAGGGGAATAGTTAAAGGCCTCTCTTCAGATCAATGCATTTTTAAATATGTTTTAAGAAGGCATGACATAGAGATCGGTGATTCGGTTATTGCTTCAGGGCTGGATGGTGTGTATCCCAAAGGATTGCTTATCGGATACGTTACCGAGAAAGCCGAGGGGAATTCGGGCCTGTTCCGGGAAGTAAGCGTTACGCCTTTTGTTGATTTCGAAAAGCTGGAGGAAGTTCTCATATTAATGAATCCTTCAAACCGGATATTCACAGACGATAAATGAAGTACATTTTTTACGCGTTTACATGTCTTGTTTTTATACTTATTCAAACTACGGTTGTTCATTATTTCCGTATATTGAACGGATTTTATGACCTTTTCCTTCTAATTGTAATTTATCTGGGACTGTACCGGAATTTGCGGGAGAGTCTTCCGGTAATTCTCTTTCTCGGTATTATAATGGATAATCTGTGTACCGGGCCTTTCGGACTTTATATGACCGTATATTTGTGGCTGTACGCAACGATAAGATG
>JAUPLM010000101.1 GCA_030836965.1 Thermodesulfobacteriota bacterium
TTGTCCGAAGCAGGCAGATGTCCGGCTTCAATTCAGTATATGTGCCGGGCTGGGACTGCCACGGACTCCCGATCGAGCATAATGTGGACAAGGAACTCGGTTCCGAAAACAGGAAATACTCACAGGCGGAAATAAGAAAGCTCTGCAGAAAGTATGCCGAAAAATATATCGATATCCAGCGCGAAGAATTCAAGAGACTGGGTGTCATGGGTGAATGGGATAATCCTTACCTGACAATGGCTTATGGATATGAAGCGATAATCGCGAGGGAATGCTCAAAATTTGCCCTCGAGGGCAGCCTGTTCAGAAGCAAGAAGCCGATTCACTGGTGCTGCAGCTGCAAGACCGCGCTTGCGGAAGCCGAAATAGAATATGAAGATGATACCTCCCCGTCCGTTTTCGTCAGGTTTCCTTTAACCGACGACATATCCGGAGAATATCCCTTGCTTGCCGGAAGGAAAGTATATGTAGTTATCTGGACAACCACTCCCTGGACTATTCCGGCCAACCTCGCGATAGCACTGCATCCGGCCTTCAGATATGTCGCGGTGGATACGGGAAAAGGAGATGTCTTCATTCTGGCGGCGGATCTTGCCGGGTCATGCATGAAAACATTCGGTTTTCCGGATTTTTCGGTTCTTTGCGAGATAAGCGCTGAAAAACTTGAGAAGAAGCGTTGCCGGCATCCACTTTATGAGAGGGATTCACTCATAATACTCGGAAATCATGTCACACTTGATGCCGGTACGGGATGTGTCCACACGGCTCCCGGCCACGGACGTGAAGATTACGAAGTGGGGCTTCAGTACGGCCTTGATACCTATTCGCCTGTCGATGACAACGGATGCTTTACAAAGGATGTGGAATTTTTCGGAGGAAAATTCGTTTTCAAGGCGAACAAGGAGATCGTGTCAAAATTGACCGATTCGGGTTCTCTTGTGGCGGAGGGGAAAATCTCGCACTCTTATCCCCATTGCTGGCGCTGCAAGCAGCCTGTTATTTTCAGGGCGACCCCGCAGTGGTTCATTTCGATGGATAAAACCGGCCTCCGGAAAAAATCGCTTGAAGAGATAGACAGGGTCAAATGGGTGCCGCACTGGGGAAGAGAAAGAATTTACGGCATGATAGAGAACAGACCGGACTGGTGCGCTTCAAGACAACGCGCATGGGGCGTTCCGATAACGGTTTTTTACTGCGAAAAATGTGAAGCTCTCCACATGAATCAGAAAACGGCGGATCATGTATATGAACTTTTCAAGGTGCACGGCGCTGATATATGGTTTGAAAAAGAAGCGGCGGAACTTATTCCTGAAGGGAGCGTGTGCGGCAAGTGCGGAAACACGACTTTCAGAAAAGAGACCGACATCCTGGATGTATGGTTCGATTCGGGTGTAAGCCATGCCGCGGTGCTGGAGGAGAGGCCGTATCTGAGATGGCCTGCGGATCTTTATCTTGAAGGCAGCGACCAGCACAGGGGGTGGTTTCACAGCTCCCTGCTGACCGCGGTAGGTACAAGGGGAAAGGCTCCCTACAAGTCGGTTTTAACCCATGGATTTGTTGTGGATGCCGAAGGCAAGAAGATGTCAAAATCCCTTGGAAACGTCATAGCCCCCAAGAAGGTTATTGATAAGTACGGGGCGGAAATTTTGAGGCTCTGGGTTTCGGCTTCAGACTACAGAGATGATATCCGTATTTCAGATAATATCCTGAAACAGTTGAGTGACGCTTACCGGAGAATCAGAAACACGTGCAGGTTCATGCTCGGTAATTTATATGACTTTGACCCCGTCAAAGACGCGGTTCCATATCAATCAATGCCGGAAATCGACAGGTATGCCCTTCATAAGTTGACCGAATTGACGGAAAAGAGTCTCAGGGCTTACGATACGTTTGAGTTTCATATTGTGTACCACGGCCTTTATAATTACTGCACAACGGATCTTTCAGCCTTTTACCTGGATATCCTGAAAGACAGGCTTTATACATCTTCTCCAGGATCTGCTGACAGAAGAAGCGCCCAGACCGCCATGCACACGATACTCGGTTCAGTTGCAAGG
Organism: Thermodesulfobacteriota bacterium; assembly: GCA_030836965.1. Lineage (GTDB taxonomy): Bacteria > Desulfobacterota > Desulfobacteria > Desulfobacterales > RPRI01 > RPRI01. The sequence goes on from JAUPLM010000101.1 coordinate 2,058, forward strand.
ATTATGGCGCCGATACTCCCCTTTACATCCGAAGAGATCTGGAAATCCATGCCGGTGACCGGTGAAAAGGAAGAGAGTGTTCATCTCGCACTCCTCCCTTCCGTTATTAAAACATGGAAAGATGAAGAACTTGCGGAGAGATGGAAGAAAGTTATAGAAGTGCGCCAGGAGGTGACAAAGGCACTGGAGGAAGCCAGGGTTAAAAAGCTGATAGGCCATTCGCTTGATGCTCTGGTTGCAATAGATGCGGAGAATGATCTTTTTACTCTTCTTGACCGGTATTCGACTGAATTGAAAACCATCTTCATCACTTCCGGTGTCCTTTTGTCGAAGAACGGAAGCCTTCCGGGGGCGGTTGAAAGCAGGGAAGTAAAAGGACTTTATATATCGGTTGAGCCGGCGCCGGGGAAGAAATGTGAGAGATGCTGGATATATGACCTTTCGGTCGGGACTACCCCTGAAGAGCCGGGAGTATGCAAAAGATGCCTGGGCGCGCTCGGGGAGATCAGGAAGTAGTGAAGAAGCAGAATATCGAACATCGAACATCGAACGTCGATTAAAAGATAAGGGGCAAAGGCACTGAGGCACAAAGGCACAAAGTTTAAAAGATCAGAAGCCAGGAGACTGGAGTCAGACGGCGGTTTTTAAACCTTCACTTGACCCCTCGAATCCTCGAATCCTTGAACCCTAATAACAAACCATAGACCCCGCCACATCCGCCATACTGATTGGCGGACAAGCCTCTGGCGGGCATTCGGCAGAGACAAATATTCATGCTGTTTGAAAATAAATACTTAAAACTTGCACTGATCGCCGGACCGGTGCTTATACTCGACCAGATAACGAAGTACATAATTCTGAAGACTATGATGCTTCATGATTCTATTCCGGTTATGCCCGGATTTTTTTCTCTCACCCACATTCAGAACCCGGGAGGAGCTTTCGGCTTTCTGGCGGGACAGAGCCCTGATGTGCGAAGAATGATATTTATTTTTGTCTCATTTATCGCTTTATGCCTTATCTTCTATTTGTACAGTACAACACCGCGAAACAATTCAATGCTTGCAACCGGTTTTGCAATGATTTTTGGCGGCGCTGTAGGCAACCTGTTCGACAGGGTGCGTTTCGGAAAAGTAGTAGATTTTCTCGATTTCTATATTGGCAACCTGCACTGGCCGGCTTTTAATATTGCCGACAGCGCGATTTCGATAGGAATGGGAATCTTTGTATTTCATCTTCTGTTTAAAAAAATGCCGGGATGACCGGAAGGAGATTAACTGTTCCCTGTTCTTCTCAAAGTAGGTCCTGTATCGATATTTACTTACGGCTTTTTCATCGCGGTCGGGTTTCTTGCCGGCATATATTTAGCCGTCAGGGAAGCCCGCAGGCTTGGAGAAGAGCCGGAAATGATAATGGATCTTTGTTTTTATATTCTCGTTGCAGCCATAATCGGTTCCCGCCTCTTCTATGTCGCCACAAATCTCGGGATGTTTCTTGATGATCCTGTCGAGATATTAAAAATATGGAACGGCGGTCTTGTCTTTTACGGCGGATTTATCGCTGCGCTTGTTACGGGAATTATTTATCTTAAGATAAAGAATATTCCTGTATGGAAAACAGCCGATATCATGGCTCCCTCCATTTCACTTGCGCATTTTTTCGGGAGAATAGGCTGTTTTTTTGCCGGCTGCTGCTACGGGAAATATTGCGATCTACCCTGGGCTGTTACATTCAGCAATCCTGATTCGCTGGCCCCGCAGGGATTGCCGCTTCATCCGACCCAGTTGTACTCCGCTCTCAACAACCTGGCAATTTTTCTGTTTTTGTTCTTTTTCCGCAAACGCAAAAAATATGACGGCCAGTTGTTCTGGCTCTATGTATTGATGTACGGGATCACGAGATTATTTATTGAAATCTTCAGGGCTGATTTCAGGGGTGAATTTTTCTACGGAATATTCTCGGTTTCCCAGGTTGTTGGCGTAATCATGGCTGTAGTTTCCCTGATAATGCTTTCCATACTTCGCAGGCGTGCATTAAAGTAAACAGAGATTATTCGTATCAGAATGACCGAGATAAATTACAAAGAACTTAGCAGCCATATAAAGAGCGCGGAAAAGGAAGGTTTTTCCCGGCTCTATCTTATTCATGGCGAAGAGTTGATGTGTAAAACCGCGCTTGAGGATCTTTTGAGCGCGCTGCTTCCGGAGTCTGCATCAGACAGGAATCACAATTATCATCCGTTTGACGGAACCGGCGAAAACATCTCTGATGCGCTGGAACAGGTAAACACATTTTCTTTCATGTCAGGGAGAAAGGTGGTTGCTTATCTTGATTCCAAAATCTTTTATTCGAAAGAAAACGAAAAGAGCCTTCTTGAAAAAGCGAAAGAGGCCCATGCTCTAAAAGATTTGAAAAAGGCCTCCCGGTATTTTATCTCCCTTATGTCGATCCTTAAACTTTCCTTTGATGATGTCGGGAAAGAGAATCGCAGAAAATCCCTGAAAATGGACGCCGGAGAAGCGGATAGCAGATGGATTGATGATATTACGGAATACTGTATTGGAAACGGTATCATGATATCGGGAGGGGAAGAAACCGCCTCCTTTTTCCAGAAGGCTGTTGAAAAAGGTTTTCCCAAAGGAAACCACCTGATAGTCACAGCTGAGATTATCGATAAGAGGCTAAGCCTGTATAAGGCGGTGAATAAAAACGGCAG
>JAUPLM010000102.1 GCA_030836965.1 Thermodesulfobacteriota bacterium
ATTATCTGAAATACGGCGGAGACACAACCTGTATTGAAATAAGGACGAAAAGCGGCGATATAATTATAATTGATGCCGGGACAGGAATCAGGAGGCTCGGTAATCAGCTTATCGAAGAAAACCTGTATAAATACAATTTTATATTCACGCACGCACACTGGGATCATCTTATGGGATTCCCGTTTTTCAAGCCGCTCTATTCAAAACGTGCCGAATTTGTTATGCACAGATGCCCTTTTCACAGCAAATTCGTTGAGACAATTCTGTCAAAGGTCATGGCTCCCCCTAACTTTCCGGTAAAATATTCAGATTTAAAAGCAAATATTGTATATGTCGATGCCTGCCCTACCCAGTTTGAAATAGGCTCGGTGAACGTTATCCCGATACAGTTGAGCCACCCTAATAACGGAAGCGGATATAAATTCGTGGAAGACGGTAAATCCTTTGTCTTTATTACGGACAATGAACTTGGTTTTATTCATCAGGGAGGCCTGCCAGTGAAATCCTATCTCGAATTCTCCATGGGAGCGGACCTCCTTATTCATGACGCCGAATATACTCCCAAGGAATATGAAAGGCAAAAAGAGTGGGGACATTCATCATATACCGATGTTCTCTCGATGGCCCTGGAGGCAGGAGTCAAAAAACTGGGGCTTTTCCATCTGAATCAGGAAAGAACGGATCGTGACATGAATAGAATTGTTGAAGTATGCAGGCAAAACATCGCCGAAAAGAAGCTGGATATTGAATGTCACGGTGTTGCAAACGATATGACTTTCATTCTGTAGTATTATAGATTCACCGCCGCAGGTTCGCCGCGGTAAACGCTTTTGCTGCTGCGGTTCACTGGCCGTTTCACCAGGGATAACCAACCGGATCAAATTGGATAAATTGGATAAATGGGCGACAGAATAGAAGATACCATACCCGATAATTCAGTACCGGTACAGGATCTGAAAAGCATAGATACTGTCGGAAGATATAAAATTACAAAACAGCTCGGCAAAGGCGGTTCAGGGGTTGTATACCTCGGAGTTGATCCGTATATAAAAAGAAATGTGGCCATTAAAATGTCGAAGCTTGCTTCAGACAGGGAAAGAGCGCATTTTTTTGTCGAAGCCCAGTCCGCCGGGAGATTGAATCATCCCAACATTGTTTCCATATATGACGCCGGCCTGCATGAGGAATATTGCTATATAGCGATGGAATACATTGAAGGCCCGACCCTTGAGAAGTTCTGCAGCAAAGAAAGCCTGCTCCCCTTTAACACGGTTATAGAAATTGTAATTAATATTTGCAGCGCGCTTGACTATGCGCATAAGCAGAAAGTCATACACAGAGATATCAAGCCCACCAACATAATGCTCGATTCATCCCTGTCACCCAAAATCGCGGATTTCAGCATTGCCCAGATTTCAGAAACTACTGTTGAAATGGGAATTTTCGGAACACCGAGCTACATGTCGCCTGAGCAGCTGAAAGACTCCCAGGTATCAGGCATAAGCGACATATTCTCGCTGGGCTGCGTTCTTTACGAGATGCTGGCCGGGGTCAAGGCTTTCCCCGGGGATAATCATTTTTCGATAATGTATAAAATAAACAATGAAAATCCGTTATCATTGCAGAGCGTCCGCCAGGAGATCCCCGGAATACTCGATGAAATCACGCAGAAAGCCCTGGCTAAAAATCCCGCTGAACGCTATCAGACATGTATGGATCTAGCCTATGATCTGAGAGTGGCTTTAAGAGGCTTTACCGAAACGGCAGTTAACGGAAAGGTAAAGGATGTCATAGATTTTATGCTTAACCTTCCCTTTTTTAAAAATTTCTCGAAGGAGCATATAAAGGAACTCATAGCAACAAGTAAAATCACCAAAGTCAGGAAGGGAAAGACAATCGTTACCGAAGGAGAAATCGACGATACTTTTTACATTATTTTAAGCGGGAAAGTTAGAATCAATAAAGGGGATAAAACCATTTCGGTGATCGGGCACGGGGAATGTTTCGGAGAGATGGCATATATTTCAGGCCAGGCGCGCGCCGCAACAGTAATCGCTGAAACGGACTGCATACTTCTGATAATAAACGCTCCTCTGCTTGACCGGTCTTCAGAATCGATTCAGCTTCTGTTTTTTAAGAATTTTGCCATAACACTTGTAAATCGTCTTTCCCAGACACCATGAGACAGCCCGGACAGGATGAAGGAACCCCCGCAGATTGGTGGCAATTCAGAACTCACAACAGGGACATTTCCCGGATGGAGAGTAAAAAGGCGGCATGAACGCGGAAGTCGGTATGAATACGGTCAAAGTTGAATCCTTTGGAATAACCGATGTCGGAATGAAACGGAAAGGAAACGAAGATTCCTATTTTCTGGATGAAAAGCTGCGCGTTTATGTTGTCGCAGACGGAATGGGCGGGCATCAGGCCGGTGAAGTGGCAAGCAAGCTTGTTGCGGATACGATAAAAGAGCTCATGACAAGGTATACAGCCGGCGATACCGACAGGATATGGGCGGTTCCAAAAGCCTCAAAATACTCATCATGGCTGGTTTCAGCCATTCTCGAAGCAAACAGGCAGGTTTTCAGATTATCAAAAAGCAGAAAAGAGTATGAAGGAATGGGTTCCACCGTTTCCGCGGTTTTCGTAACAGCAGAATCCCTGATCGCGGCAAATGTCGGAGACAGCCCGGTTTATCTTATCCGCAATAATGAGATAAGCCTCCTCTCGGTGCCTCATACCGCGATGGCCGAATATGCGGCCTTTGCCCCGGCAGGCGCGAAAGCGCTTTCGGAAAAATACCGGCATGTAATCACACGCGCAATCGGGAGCAAGGAAACAGTGGAACCCGATTTTCGTGAAATAATTCCGTTGCCGGGCGACATGGTCGTTCTCTGTTCGGATGGACTGAGCGACAAGGTCGCACCGGAAGAAATATTGAAAACAGTCCGGAGCAATGCGCTGTCAAAGGCAGGCGGAATCCTGGTCGATCTTGCCAAAGAACGCGGAGGGGAAGACAACATAACATTAATTATTCTGAAAATTAACCCGGATTCAGGCGCCGTCAAATCCGTAAACGGTAAAGTAATAAAGCAGGAAATGAGTGAGCCTGTTCCGGTTGAATATGACACCGATGAATTCTCAGGCAAGGCTATGATAAAAAATATTACGGAAGACGGACTATTTCTCGAGACAGGCGAAATATTTTCAATCGGCCAGAAGCTTACTTTAACCGTGTCGGATAAAAACGGAGAAAACTCCGTGCAGGCAAACGCAACAGTTGTAAACAGAAAGCCGCGCGGGATAGAGCTTAAATATGAAAATCTTACCGGAGAGCAGAAAAGCAAGATAGAATTATTTATCGGCCAAAAAAGATAAGGCGCATCGCAGTTGATCCGGAAGATCCTGTAAATCCT
>JAUPLM010000103.1 GCA_030836965.1 Thermodesulfobacteriota bacterium
GAATTTTCTCCCACAAGGACTTTTTGCGGGCATGCGGGCGACAAGAAAACCAAACTGAAGAAGTAAGAAGAAGATAGAAAAGGGAATATTTGCTATGGAGGTTAAGGCTTTAGCAAGATATATGCGCATTTCTCCTCAAAAAATCCGGAAGCTCATCGGTGCGGTGAAGGGGAAAAAAGTGGAAGCGGCTTTGAACGAGCTGAAATTCATGCCTCTCAAGTCGGCAGGAATTGTTGAAAAGGTAATAAGGTCTGCCGTTGCGAATGCCGGCCAGAATCCGAAAATTGATGTGGATTCGCTGGTAGTCCGCAATATTGTTGCAGACGAAGGCCCTTCATTGAAACGTTTTGCAGCGAGGGCTCGCGGCAGAGGAACACGCGTATTGAAACGAACGGCACATATTACGGTCACTTTGGCTGACGGTTCGATGTAAAAAGGAGGAAAAAGCTTGGGTCAGAAAGTAAATCCTATCGGGTTGAGATTGGGTATAATAAAAACATGGGAATCAAGATGGTATGCCGGTAAAAACTATGCAGGTTATATACTTGAGGATTTTAATATCCGGAAATTTCTCAAAAAGAAGCTTAACCATGCGGGCATTTCAAGGATTGAAATCGAAAGGTCGTCCAAGCGGGTCAGACTCCGAATCTTTGCATCGAGACCAGGAATTATAATCGGCAAAAAAGGTTCTGAGATACTGCAGCTCAAGCAGGAGCTGGAGAAGCAGATATCCCATGAAGTTATGATAGATATCCAGGAAGTCAGAAAACCTGAGATAGACGCGCAGCTGCTTGCCGAGAGCGTTGCGCAGCAGATTATAAAAAGAGTTGCATTCAGAAGGGCCATGAAACGGGGAGTTGCCTCCGCCATGAGATTCGGCGCAATGGGTGTTAAGATAATATGCTCAGGCCGTCTCGGGGGAGCGGAAATGGCGAGACGGGAATGGTACCGTGAAGGCCGTGTTCCGCTTCATACATTAAGAGCCGATATCGACTACGGCTTTACGGAAGCACTTACTACTTACGGCATAATAGGAATCAAGGTTTTTGTTTTTAAAGGAGAGATCCTTAAAAAAGATCAAATCGAAGCAGGCGTCAGATAAAATGACGGGAGAGAAAAGCAGATGCTGAGTCCCAAAAAAGTAAAATACAGAAAACAGCAAAAAGGAAGAATGAAGGGCGTTGCCGGCCGGGGATCGAATTTGAGTTTCGGCGAATACGGATTGCAGGCAGTAGAATGCGGTGCGGTAAACTCCAAGGAAATTGAAGCCGCGCGTGTTGCCATGACACGGCATGTAAAAAGAGGCGGCAAACTTTGGATAAGGGTATTTCCGGATAAGCCGATAACAAAAAAACCTGCTGAAGTTAGAATGGGAAAAGGAAAGGGCGCTCCTGAAGGATGGGTTGCAATCGTCCGTCCGGGAAAAATTCTCTATGAGATGGAGGGTGTCACAAAGGAACTCGCCAGGGAAGCGCTCAGACTTGCATCGCACAAACTTTCAGTGAAAACCAGATTCATAGACAGGAGTAATATATAAGATGAAAGCGAGTGAGATTAGGGACCTGAGCCGTGAAGAAAGACTCAGCAAACTGAATGAGCTGACTGAAGGCCTGTTTAATTTACGCTTTCAGCATGGAATCGGCCAGCTTGAAAGTTCCGGGAAGATGGAGCTGACCAAGCGTGAAATTGCGCGGATAAAGACCGTTATCCGGGAATCCGAACTTATAAAAAAAGATAAAGAATAATTGCTGCCATGAATAATAGAGGAATGAAAAGACAATTGGTTGGGACTGTCGTAAGCGACAAGATGGATAAAACTGTTGTTGTCCGGATCGAAAGACTGGTCAAACATAAATTTTACCATAAATATGTAAGAAGACGAACTAAATTTGCCGCCCATGACGAAGAGAATTCTTGCAAGCCCGGCGATAAGGTTATGATTACCGAATCGCGGCCTCTCAGCAAGACAAAAAGATGGCGAATCAGCAAGATCGTTGAAAAAGCTGTTTGATTTTAAAGGAATATTGAAATGATTCAGGCAGAGACTAGATTGACGGTGGCAGATAATTCAGGTGCCAAGGTGGTTTATTGCATTAAAGTCCTCGGCGGTTCGAGAAGACGGTATGCAAGTGTCGGCGATATAATCGTCGTATCCGTGAAAGAGGCCATTCCAAATGCAAAGGTAAAAAAAGGCGAGGTTTTAAAAGCCGTTGTGGTGCGTACCAAGAAAGAGATACGAAGGCCGGACGGATCGTTTATAAGATTTGACGATAATTCGGCGGTTTTGATTACACCCAACAAGGAGCCTATAGGAACACGAATCTTCGGCCCGGTCGCAAGAGAACTGAGGGCGAAAAAATTCATGAAAATCATTTCGCTGGCCCCGGAAGTATTATAGTTTAATCCCGCTTGTGGAGAAACGGTTTATGATAGAAAAGAGATGTGAGATCAAAAAAGACGATAAGGTTAAGGTTATAGCCGGTAAAGACAAGGGTAAAATCGGTAAAGTGGTCAGGGTTATAAGAAAAGACAATAGAATCCTTGTAGAGCATGTAAACGTGGTCAAACGGCATACCAGGCCGTCTGCCAAGAACAGGCAGGGTGGAATTGTCGCTGGGGAAGCCCCGGTGCATGCATCTAATGTCATGCTGATGTGCAATAAATGTATCAAGCCTGTCCGCATCAAGATGCAAAAGCTTGAGAATGGTAAAAAAGCCCGCGTGTGCCCGAAGTGCAGCGAGGTTATAGATAAATAGAAATAGTACTTGTAAGAAGGTCGGGTTTTTGAAAGGAATATA
>JAUPLM010000104.1 GCA_030836965.1 Thermodesulfobacteriota bacterium
ATGATGTATCCGATGAAAGTCTCTTTTCAAAAGCCGAAAATTTCTTCACCTCAAAACAATATGACCGTGCGCTTGCAGCATATAACAAATATATCGTTCAGTTCCCTGAAAGCCGTTTGAATCCGGCGGCTTTGATGCGGACTGGTTCAATATACGAAACACTGGGTGAAAATGAAAAGGCGAGAATCATTTATATGCGTCTTATCAGTAATTACCCTGAAAGCAATTACGCATCCGATGTAAAAATAAAAGTAATTGAAGGTTATCTTAAGGATGGGCTTTTAAAAGAGGCTGTAAATTATTCCGCAGAACTACTCACTAAAAATCTTTCTGATTATCATATTTCAAAAATATTCATCCTGGCCGGAGACGCCCATACCGCAATGAAGAATCATTCGGATGCGGCGATATCATATTACAGGGCCGGATTGAAAAGCGCTCAACGGGAAAAAGAAGCAGCGGATGTAAAACTTAAAAATTCTGTTGCGCAACTCGGAATAAGCGGCGTTACATCCCTTATAAAAAGCATAACGGACGACACGTTTAAAGGGTACCTGGAATATCAGCTTGGCTTGCGTTATTACGACAACAAGCAATATGCTGAGGCGGCGGATGTTTTGCTTGATTTTACACAAAAAATGCCGTCACACAGAAACGGAGAGCAGGCAAGAATCCTTTTACAGGAGATATATACCAGGACAGGCGGCAAACGCCATTCTGTCGGATACCTGCTTCCACTGACCGGAGCATTCAACGTTTTCGGCAACAGAGCTCTGAAAGGAGCGAACCTGGCGCTTGAAACTTTTTCAAATAAGACAGGCCGTACTATCGACATTGTAATCAGAGACACCGAATCGAACCCGGAAAAAGCTGCTGTCGCCGTGGATGATTTAATAAAGAAGAATGTATCTGCAATCATAGGTCCTATGGGGTCAGCCGAGTCAGTTTCTGCGGCAGACAGAGCCCAGGCGGGAAAAGTCCCGATTGTTGTTCTAACCCAGAAAGAAAATATAACTGATGCCGGTGATTTTGTTTTCAGGAATTTCCTGATGCCAAAAATGCAGATCAAATCCCTTGCAGAATATGCTGTAATCAAAAAGGGTATTAATAAATACGTAATTTTATACCCCAATGACAATTACGGCATAACTTTCATGAAGCTTTTTCAGGATGAGATCAGAGCTAACGGCGGAAAAGTCATCAGGGTAGAACCGTACGATCCCGCTCTGACGGATTTTACCGATTCCATAAGAAAGCTTGCAGGAAGTATAAATATTGCCGGAAGAGGCATAAATGAATCTTCCCCGGCTGATAAAAACAAAAAAACAAGCGACGGATTTCCGGTTGATTTTGATGCCGTTTTTATCCCCGATTCGCCTGCAATAGCCGGACTTATTATCCCCCAGCTTGCATACCTCGATATACGTGACGTTTATCTGCTGGGCACAAACCTTTGGCATTCACAGAAAATGATAGAAATGGCAGGCGAATTTCTGGAGAATTGGGCCATAATACCGGACGGTTTCCATAGTGAAAACGATTCTGATAAAATGAGGGAATTTGTTAATTCTTTCATGGTGAGATACGGGGAAGAACCTGGATTTATTGAAGCTGTAGCCTACGATACCGCCATGATGCTTTTCCAGACAATGGCACTGCCACATGTCCGGGATCCGGGTTCGGTCAGAAACGAACTTGTCAGAATCAAAAACTACAAAGGATTAACCGGGATTACTTCTTTCGAGAAGACGGGAGATGCCTCGAAAAAACTTTACATTCTGACCATAAATGGAGGCAGGTTTGTTGAACTAAAAACAAATTGAGTCTCCGGTTTCTGATTGTTGTCCGCACATAGAAAGGGAAAAAGAATTCTAAGGGTCAACTGTTCATAGTATCAATCCATACTAGTTTTTTAAAGAGCCCTGACCGGTTGCTTCCAGCACGCTCTGCCATAGTTTTCCATTCGGGTTTACCTGTTTTCTCTTTTCTGCTGAAGCGCTCATAGGTATATGAACAAAATGGTTGCTCCAGTTGCCGACAATAAGCTTGGTCTTGCCGGCCATTGCCGCATGGACGGCATCCCTTCCCAGGAAGCTGCAGAAAACATGATCATTGGCATTTGCAGGAAGGCTCCTTATTATATAGCTCGGATCAATATATTTTAAGGAAATTTCGATATTTTTGGATTTGAACCATGCAGTTATGGTATCTTTGAGGAAGAGACCGATATCTTTAAGCTTTATATTGCCTGAGGCATCAACCTCATCCTTATCGCTCTTAATATACTTCTGCCCGGCTCCTTCCGCAACTACAATAACCGCATGCTGTCTTTGCCTGAGCCTTTCCTCCAGGGATGCGAGCAGCCCTTTCGAGCCTTCGATATCAAAATCTATTTCCGGGATCAGAACGAAATTAACGTCCTGCTGGGCAAGGGCCGAGGTTGCGGCTATGAAACCGGAGTACCTCCCCATAAGCTTTATAAGCCCGATGCCGTTCGGATATCCTGCTGACTCATTATGGGCGCTTTTTATAGCGAGAGTAGCCACATCAACGGCGGTATCAAAGCCGAATGACCGGGAAACCAGATAAATATCATTATCAATTGTCTTTGGAATCCCGACAACGCTTATCTTAAGCCCTCTTTCAATGACTGCATCGGCGATTTTTATCGCCGCTTTAAGCGTTCCGTCACCGCCGATCATAAAAAGCGCGCTGATGCTCATTCTTTCCAGGCTGTCTACAATCTCATCAATTTCCTGAGGCCCTCTGGATGATCCGAGAACCGATCCTCCGATTTCGAGAATATTCAAAACAGCTTCGGGTTTAAGTTCCATAATATCATGTCCGTATTTCGGGATAAAACCCTGAAGTCCGTATCTGATACCGTAAATGTTCCTTACCCCGTATCCGTAATAAAGCTCCAGAACTATGGAGC
>JAUPLM010000105.1 GCA_030836965.1 Thermodesulfobacteriota bacterium
AACCTAAGGTTCATTCCATGAGCGATGATGAGCTCAGGTCTCAGACCACTTTATTCAAAGAGAGGATAGCGAAAGGGGAAGGTCTTGAAGAGATACTTCCGGAAGCTTTTGCCGTTGTGAGAGAAGCCTCTTTACGGACTCTTAAGATGAGACATTTTGATGTTCAGCTGGTAGGTGGAATGGTACTTCATACCGGAAAAATTGCTGAAATGAAGACCGGTGAAGGAAAAACACTCGCTGCGACACTTCCTGCGTATCTTAATGCGCTTTCCGGCAAAGGGGTTCATATAGTTACAGTAAATGATTATCTTGCGAGGCGCGATACGGAATGGATGGGGCACATCTATAAATTCCTCGGAGTTTCGGTGGGGACAATACTGCACGGGTTGACAGATTCGGAGCGCAAACAGGCTTATAATTCAGATATTACTTACGGAACAAATAATGAATTCGGCTTCGACTATCTGAGGGATAATATGAAGTATGAAATGGAATCCCTGGTGCAACGCGAACTCAATTTTGCGATCGTGGATGAGGTGGACAGCATATTGATAGACGAAGCAAGGACCCCGCTGATTATTTCCGGTCCGGCTGAAAAATCGACCGATCTGTATTACCGTGTCAATGAAATAATACCGGGTCTTAACAAGGAAAAAGATTATACTATAGACGAAAAAGCAAGAGCGGTTGTTCTGACCGAAGAAGGCGTTGTAAAAGCCGAAAACTTATTGAAGGTCAGAAATATTTATGACCCCAAGCATATTGAACTTCTGCATCATGTCAACCAGGCTCTTAAGGCCCATACTCTGTTCAAGCTGGATGTTGATTACATAGTAAAGGACGGAGAAGTAATTATTGTTGATGAATTTACAGGCCGTCTCATGCCGGGACGGCGCTACAGCGACGGTTTACACCAGGCGCTTGAGGCCAAAGAGAATGTGAAAATAGAAAATGAAAACCAGACTCTGGCTACGATTACGTTTCAGAACTACTTCAGAATGTACGACAAGCTTGCCGGTATGACCGGAACCGCGGATACCGAAGCAGCCGAATTCAAGAAAATATACGATCTGGATGTCGTTGTGATTCCTACTAATATGACTATGATAAGGAAGGATTATCCTGATGTAATCTACAAGACGAAGAGGGAAAAATACGAGGCCGCCATCGATGAGATCGCGGAACTCAACAAAAAAGGCCAGCCTGTTCTGGTAGGTACGGTTTCTATCGATGTTTCAGAAGGTTTGAGCACAAAGCTTAAAAAGAGAGGTATCAGGCATACGGTACTGAATGCAAAGAATCATGAAAAAGAGGCTGAAATTATCGCGATGGCCGGACAGAAAGGGTCTGTTACAATTTCGACGAACATGGCCGGGCGGGGAACCGATATTGTTCTGGGTGAAGGGGTAACCGAGCTTGGCGGGTTGCATGTTCTGGGAACCGAAAGGCATGAAAGCAGACGCATAGACAACCAGCTCAGGGGGCGTTCAGGCAGGCAGGGAGATCCCGGATCTTCCCGTTTTTACCTTGCCCTTGAAGATGACCTCCTTAGGATTTTCGGAGGGGAACGCATCACCGGCATAATGGAAAAACTGGGAATGGAGGAAGGCGAACCGATTGAACACAACCTTATAAGCAGGGCGATTGAAAACGCCCAGGCTAAAGTTGAAGGGCACAACTTTGATATAAGAAAACAGCTTATCGAATATGATGACGTAATGAACCAGCAGAGAGAAGTCATATACCGACAGAGACGCGAGGCTTTGAACGGAAAAAGCCTCAAACCTTCCATAGAAAACATGATACGGGATAAATCGGAAGAGATTGCCTTTTCATATGCAGATGAAAAAATGCTTCCCGATGATTGGGATTTGAAAGGTCTTTCAGAGACGGTTTTCAAACAATTCAATTTCAGGCTGAAGGATTTAAACGGTGAAGTTCTCGAAAAGATGAATGGGGAAGACCTCGCTCTGTTTATATATGATGAGGCGATATCCGTCTATAACGGAAAAGAGAAGTTAATCGGAGCCGATGGTTTCAGGCACCTGGAGCGCGTTGTTATGCTTCAGACTGTGGACGGCATGTGGAAAGATCACCTTCTTTCGATGGATCATCTCAAGGAAGGGATAGGACTCAGAGGCTATGCGCAGCAAAATCCTCTCATTGTTTATAAAAAAGAAGGATTCGAGCTGTTTCAGGAGATGATATCCAGAATAAAGGATGAGATTGTCAGCATACTTTTCAGGGTTCAGATATCAGAACCGGAAAAAATCGAAGATTTAAAAAAACCCAGGGAGCAAAAACTCATCTTTTCCGGAGGCGAGGAATCTGGTTCAAAGAAGCCGGTAAAAAGAGATGAAGGCAAGATCGGAAGAAATGATCCATGTCCGTGCGGGAGCGGGAAAAAATATAAAAAATGCTGCGGGATGAATCAGTAGGCGTGAGGCGAAAAGTGTGAGGCATGAGGCATGAGGCGCTAAGGGGACTCGTTAATCAAGAACAGTGGTACAGATCAGGGATAGCGCATTGGTTGTATATATAAAACTGCTCCTGACGGCTTTTTTCTGGGGTGGAACTTTTATCGCCGGAAAGATTGTCGCTCAAAATGTGGGGCCATACTCGGCGTCATTTTTAAGATTTGCGGTTGCATCTGTATTTCTTGTTTTTTTTATGTGGAGAGCCGAGGGGAAATTTCCTGCGGTAAAAAGAAACCGGATAATCCCGGTTATACTTCTCGGATTGACCGGGGTATTCGCTTATAATATCTTCTTTTTTAAAGGACTTAAAATAATCGGAGCGGGCCGGGCGGCGCTTATTATTGCCAACAATCCGGTTTTTATTACTCTTCTGTCGTCATTCTTTTTTAAAGAAAGGCTTAGTATAGTAAAAATGGCCGGAGTGGTAATATCGGTTTCCGGCGCAATTATTGTAATATCAAGGGGAAATCCCCTGGAGATGTTTAACGGCGGACTCGGATGGGGGGAATTATATATATTCTGTTGCGTTTTAAGCTGGGTCGCCTTCTCATTGATAGGTAAGTCGGTGATGTCGGAACTCTCACCGATAGTGTCCGTAACATATTCGTCAGTTATCGGAGCTGTATTCCTGTTTGTTCCTGCATACTTTGAGGGAATAACATCCGGATTGGCAAACTATTCGGTTTCCGAGTGGCTGGGGATTATTTATCTTGGATTTTTCGGGACAGTGCTCGGATTTGTATGGTATTATGAAGGCATAAAAAAAATAGGGCCTTCGCGGGCGGGCCTTTTTATAAACTTCGTCCCGGTCAGCGCGGTCTTCCTCGCTTTTTTTATATTAAGGGAGCCGGTTACAATTTCTTTGTTAGTAGGCACAATACTGGTTTCTGCCGGAGTATATTTAACCAATTCAGGCTTGCCGGGAATCCGGAACAAAGTATGAATAATGAAAGGAAGAGCGCGGATAGCGAATAGTTGGAAGTAGATAGTGAAAAGAAAAAATCGGAGATGAACCATATATCAAAATAAGGAGGTTTTTATGAAAAGGCTGCTTTTAATTTGTTTTATAATCTGTCTGGCTGTTGTCACAGGATGCCATTCAAGAACGGATGCTCCGAAAGCAGGGAAGGAAGCACAGAAGGAAGTCAGAAAAGAAGAGAAAAAACAGGCACAAAAAGAAGAGAAGAGGATTGAGAAAGAATCTTTGCCTGTGGCGGTTTCAGCAGGTAAAAACCTGAAAATATCGGTTCTGATGGACGAAGGAGACGAGGATCTGGGGCTCCAGAAGATGGAACAGCGGGAACACCTCAATGCCTTTATGGGAAAAGATCTGGTCAGAATGCTTAACAAAGCGGGCTTTGAGGCAACTCTTATAGAAAACCGCGGCCAGTATAAATCAGGCACATATCTTCTTAAAGTGACTATTGTAAGATATAATGCTGGAAGTAAGGCGGCGCGTATAGTTGTCGGATTCGGAGCAGGGTCTGCTTCTCTTGACACAAGGTACGAGCTTTTTGCCCCGGAGGGTAATCGTATACTTTCCGACGAGCACGGGGTTGGTTCCAGCCTGGATTGGACTTCCTGCGCAAGAAAATTGAACAAACAGACGGTTGACGCAGTTAAAGACAAGCTGGGAAGGTAAAAAGGCGGGGATTGCGATCATATTTTTTTGAGAAGCTTTCAGTATCTATTTAACAATAAACCGGGCATGTAAGATTTATTTGAAAAAATCCGACTTATATAATTTTGATGAAATCGTCGACAGGCGCGACACTTCCAGCATGAAGTGGCATAAATATCAGGGAAGGGATGTTATTCCTCTCTGGGTCGCCGACATGGATTTTCTTTCACCTCCTGCTGTTATTGATGCTTTAAGTAAAAGGGTCAGGCATGGGATATTCGGGTATACTTTGCCTCCCGATGAACTTTCCGGAGTTGTTCTTTCCATGCTTGAAGAAGAATACGGATGGAAAACAGAAAAAGAATGTATAGTATGGCTGCCGGGGCTTGTGACAGGTCTTAATGTCGTGTGCAGAGCGGTTGGTGAAGACGGGGATGATGTTATGACAGCTGTTCCGGTATATCCTCCCT
>JAUPLM010000106.1 GCA_030836965.1 Thermodesulfobacteriota bacterium
CGCAGGCGGAGAGTTCTTGTGATTTAGCGAGGTGATTTAAAAATCCCCAAAAAGCTCATTAAGAGAGCATATCAGGCTTTTTACGATTTAGCTATTTGCTGATTGAAAGTTCTAACATCTTACGGACGGCCTCTTTTGCCGGAATCCTTATATCTTCGGGAACTTTGACTTCTCCCGTCATGTTTTCAAGGCTTACCGTCACATCCTCAAGGGTTATCTTTTTCATGTTTCTGCATTCCATATCCTTTGATACAGGATAGAATGTTTTCGAAGGGTTTGCCTTTTTCATCGGATGAAGTATTCCGGTCTCCGTTCCCACAATAAAGGAGTTGCTTTTTGATTCGCCCGCGTATCTTATCATTCCGGAAGTGCTCAAAACAACATCGGCCAGTTCAAGAACTTCCGGGCGGCACTCGGGATGCGCCATGAAAACGGCGCCCGGATGCTTTTCCTTTGCGAGGAGCACGACCTCCGCGGTGAGCATATTGTGAACAACGCAGTAGCCATCCCAGAAATGCAGTTTCTTTTTCGTATGCAACGCGGCATATTTTGCGAGGTTCTTATCGGGGACCATAAGTACCTCGTCGGCATCGAGGCTGTTTACAACCTTCACTACATTCGCCGATGTGCAGCATATGGTCGAAAGCGCCTTTACCGCCGCGGTTGAGTTCACATATGTGACAACAGGCATCGGCGGAAGTTCTTTCATTTTTTTTAAAAGAGCTTCAGGCGTAACCATATCGGCCATCGGACATCCCGCATCCATGCGCGGAAGCAGAACGGTTTTTTCGGGAGACATGATGGAAGCTGTTTCCGCCATGAAATGAACACCGCAGAAGACTATTACCTTAGCGTCGGTCTGCGCGGCCTTGATGCTCAGCTCAAGGGAGTCTCCGCAAAGATCAGCGGTGTCCTGCACTTCAGGACGCTGGTAGTTATGCGCGAGCATTATCGCTTTTCTCTTTTTTAACAAATCTCTTACCTTGCTTTTAAGATCAATATTCCCCATTATTCACCAATCCTTATAATTTCAGCTCCTTCAGGTATTTTAAATGTAAAAATCGAACCGGGACTATCGACAAACTTTGAATCAAGAAGATCTATAGCCGTTTCATCTCCGTACGCGTTATAAATGCCGATCCTTGAAATTTCAAAAGATTTTTTTGAAACTGAAAGAAATATCTCCGTAAGGTCGGCTCTTTTCTCTTTCGGCACAAGCCTTAAAACAAAATAATCATCCTTGTTTTTTTTGAGTGAAACGGAAAAATGGCGTTTTATTATCCTGATATCGGACAAAAAGCCCGCACCTTTACCTGTTTCAAAAAATTCAGGAGCCTTACCTGTCATGACCTGATTGATATCAGGCCTGTATATCCAGAGATGCTCCCCGTCAGTAATAACAAACTGTTTCTCTGGTTTTTCATATTCCCATCTCATCATGCCCGGACGCTTTACAAAAATCTTCCCTGACGCAAAATCCGTTATATCCATTGCCTTTAATGTGGATTCCTGGAGGAATCTTGCGGTAAAACCGGGAACCGAATACCTGTTCTCAACTTTCGTTATAATATCATTGGCAGTCAGGGAAGATTCAGCTCCATTGGCATAAGAGCCGGAATAGAACTGTCCCAATATGGCCGCAATGCATAAAATCATGGTTTTAATTTTCATAATCCAAAGCTCCGTAATGATGACGAGACTAAAAGCTCATAAAATTTTTCTTATGATATTCCGTTTTGCCGAAAACGGCAAGGGGGGTTCGATAATAAATATATTCCGAACCGGCCTTTAACAGAACTTATTTGATTTTAAGTAAATATTGGGTTAAATAGAAGACTGTAAGAAGTACGGAATATTTTTTCAGGACCGGATATTAAAATTCAGGCGGCCGGCTATAGGAAGTGAACTTTAAAAAACCATAAGAAAAGAGGCATATGGAATCTGAAAAAGAACTGCTTGATTCGGCCATGGCCTGGGGAGCGGATTATTCCGGCATCGCGGATTTGTCCCCGGCCCGTAACGCCGTCCTCGAACAAGGCGGAGCAGAAATCGCAGGGTACCCGCGCTCCATTTCAGTCGGAATCGCCCTCTTTCATCCGATTGTAAACCAGTTATCACGAAACATCGAACGTGCGGCGGCAGTCAGTTATAAATCCCATTGCTACGATATAATCAACGCGCGCCTCGACCAGATAGTCTCCCGTTTGGCAAGTCTCCTGCAGCGCGGAGGACACAGAGCTTTCCCCGTTCCCGCCTCAAAGCGGGTGGATGATGATAAAATCTGCGCCGGGTTTTCTCATAAACTGAGCGCTCATATGGCCGGATTGGGCTGGATCGGGAAAAACTGTCTCCTGATTACTCCGGACATGGGCCCCCGGGTGCGTTGGGCCACGGTGTTGACGGATGCTCCCCTTACGGCAAGCGGTAAATCCATGGATGAGCGTTGCGGAGATTGCCGCGAGTGCGTTGACATTTGTCCGGTAAAAGCTTTCACCGGAGAATCGTTCCGGCAGGAAGAACCGAGGTCGGCCCGGTTTGACGCTTCCAAATGTGACCGGTACTTTTCCAAAATGAAGAAGAAGGATGCTGAAACAGCCGTATGCGGATTGTGCCTGTTTACCTGTCCTTATGGAAGACGGTAAGAAACAAAACATAAAATACCGACCCCGGTAAGCTGAACTTTTTTCAGCACCCCATTGAGAAGCAGGAAAACGCAAATATAATTTCGGACTGGCTAAAGATAAAGGAGGCCCCATGAACAGGAGTACCATTAAAATCAGACTCATGAAGGCTGACGATTTTGGCGCTGTGGTTGGAATTGACGAGAAAGTGCTCAAGATTCCCCGTCCTGGGTACTATGAAGTGAAGTTCGAAAAGCTTCTCAGGTCCAAAGATTATCTGCCCGTGTCGCTTGTGGCGGAGGATGAAGCCGGAACGGTGGTGGGGTTCATAATGGGGGAGCTGTATATTGGAGAATATGGCATCTCCCAGGAAGAAGCAACCCTGGATACCATCGGCGTTGACCCTTCCTGCCGGCATAAGGGTATCGGTGAGCAGTTGATTAATGAATTTGTGGATCATTTGAGAAATGTAGGCGTTAGAAAAATAAACACCCTGGTCGCCTGGAATGATTCTAAACTGATACACTTCTTCAGCGCGAACCACTTTTCACCCTCCAAAACGATCAACCTGGAACGAAATATCTGATGCCGGTTACGCTTTACCCTCATTATCCTGCCGCAAAGCCCGGAAAGCCCAGGCATCCTTAAGGAAGGCGAAGATGAGCGGATGAGGGTTGCCGGGCTTCGATGAAATCTGGGGAAGAAAGAGGGTAGCGACGAAGAAACGGTGGGAAGCTGATTCCACGATCCTCGCATTCCCGCTGCCATCCTTGCCTGAAATGCCGAGACCCTTTCGAATGATGTCGCCGCGATACTCTTCGTTGAGTCCGTAGTTGCAGGTGAATTGTTCGGTAACATGGTCTTTCCCATATGCCCCGGAGGCCAGAGTGTCCGGGAGAATTAAAACGTCCTGTTCAACGCCGGCAAGTGAACAGGCAAGCCGGGTTATCAGAAGGGCGGGGGAGGCAGGTGAAGTCTCTTCGAAATCGGCTTCTCTTATCCCCAGCACGTTTCGCGCATACTCTACCAGAGTATGTTGAAAGCCGCTTCAGGTTCCAATGAACGGCCACCCCTGTTCCCGCGAGAACCTGATTGCTTCAAGCGCTCCGGTCATGCTCCTGTACGGACCTCCGGGAGCGCAGAAAATGCCATGATACTCCTTCAGTTTCATTCTTCCGGCTTCAGTCTCCAGCGATTGCGTGGGAAACCAGTCAGTATCGGTAGTGAACTGTAATGCGTCTGCCGCATGGCGCAAAGCCTCATTGGTTGCCCTGTGTGAGACGCGCTCAGGCTCGAAATCACCTATGATTGCGATTTTTATATCATGTTTCATTTCTCGGTTCATTTCTCGGTTCATTTCTTTGCCCGCTCCTTTTTCAGCGGGCGCGGCAATTTGCGTTTAGCCAAAAAGAGTTTGTCAGGTACTCATTGCTTGATTTCCAATCCTTCAACCACAGACACATACTTCTCGTGAATCAATTTCCGGTCGAACTCCCGGAACTC
>JAUPLM010000107.1 GCA_030836965.1 Thermodesulfobacteriota bacterium
GCCGACAACGCGACACAGGCCGATAATCTCCTTCATGGACTCGGTCAGTTTGCTCATCGACTCGTTGGCCGTTCCGACAGTCTGCTTTGTTTCTTTCATGAGATTATCGGCCTGTGTCGCGTTGTCGGCATTCTGCTTGGTCATTGAAGACATCTCCTCCAGGGAAGAAGATGTCTCTTCGATCGATGCCGCCTGCTCCGAAGCTCCTTCCGCCAATGACTGGCTGGCCGATGATACCTGGCCGGAGGCTGAAGCCACCTGTCCGGCTCCTTCGGTCAGTCCGGAGATGATCCGGCGGATGGGGCCGACAGTAGAACGCGTTATAAGAAAACCAAGGGCCATGGCAAGACCAACACCGATCAACATCGCGATCAGTGAAAAAACTTTCATGAAGCCTGCTTCAGCCTCGGCTTTTCTGGCAGTGCCGGCAGCCGCATCACGGTTCATCTGTACAAGCTTGTCCAGAAGCGCTATGGCCGTTTGCTGCTTCTCAAGCAGCGAACCGAAGGCCATGTTCGATACCTTTTCCAGTTCCAAAGCATACCGGCCTGCGTCTTCGATCATGCCGTCAAGCTTTTTACACATTTCAAAAAATTTGCTGTTTTCATCTCTCCAGGCGGCCCATGCCGGCACGAACTCTTTCCATATAGCGGCCTCCTCAGGCTTATGGGGCAGCGATTCGTATATCTTCCACGCCTTTTCGTACTCATCGCGGGCTTTTGCAATGTTGTCAAATTGACGTTTGCGAATTTCTTCCGGCAGATTCGGAATGAGTAGCGTTCTCATCATTCCGCTTATCATCTCTGCCTTACTCACGATTATCAGCAGACTGTCAACACTGGGGAGTTCCACTAGCCCGATCTCCTCGATCGCCTCATGGCTTTTGACTGCCCCGTAGTAGCCGAGCAGACCCATTATCAGGGTAATAGCGGCAACTACCGAAAAACCCATAACCAGCTTGGTTCCCAGCTTCATGTTCTTAAACATTTACCGTTCCTCCTTTATAGTATCATTTCCTTGCTTATATATTTTCAGTTACCGGACCCGGTTAATTGAATATATGGTGCCGTATACCTTAAACCGAATACCCTGATCATAGCCGTATGCTTCATTATCGGTATGAATTACGAATAACTTTAGTTTGTGAGGATCAGCGCGTAAAGACCGATGAATGTGTTTATTCGATAGTACTGCAATTTAAATGCCAAAGAATGAGCTCGACCGGTCGCGGAGAAACTGAGTCATAATTTTCTATAAATACTCGGCTGGATATATTTAAAAGGATGATCTATGGTATTAAGGCTTTCAGCGCCGCCGATAATAAAATAACCGGATTTTTTTAACGCGATGTAAAGTTTGCCGGTTATCTGCGTTCTTGTCACATTATCAAAGTATATGAAAACATTTCTGCAGAATATAACGTCAAATTCCCGGCTCTGCGCGGGATCGGTAAGCAGGTTATATCGCTGAAAAGTTACCATTTGCTTTATTTCATTTTTTACCCGTACATGGTTATCCCACCTTCCCATACCCTTCTGGAAGTATTTCTTTACTACATGAGGTGGCATATTCTTTGTTTTTTCAGCCGGGTAAATCCCGTTCTGTCCGATTTCCAGCATTCTGGTCGATATATCCGATGCTAGTATGGATGGCCTGAATCCATTTTCAAGACAATGGATAGCTATGGAATAAGGTTCTTCACCGCTTGATGAGGCAGCGCACCATATTTTTAAATGGTCGCTTCCGAGATGCTCGAAATGATGGCTCTCCCTGAAGAAATATGTGTGGTTCGTGGATACGGCATCCAGAAATTTCGTTAGTTCATGTGAATCGTTTTCAAGAACTGTCAGATATTCGGCAACTGTATTAATCCCTGTGCTTCGAAGCCGCTTGGAAAGGCGTGCCTGCAGAAGTTGCTGTTTTCCTTCATGAAGGTTGATTCCGCACTCACTATATACCAGTTCGCAGAGTTTCCTGAACTGTCCGGAAGTCATATCCATTTTATTATCACCCTGAAAATTTGTGCCAATCGTTTACTGTTCGATTTGCTGCAATCTCCGTACCAGTCGTCAGGAGGCGGGAAAGACGCGGGTCGTGATGCGTAGGCCGATACGGGGCAAAATACAGGAAACAGATATTCCGGCCGGCCGGCAAGAGCATGTCAAGGCCGCTGTTCCAGTCTTAAAACATTTCTGACAGGAAAAAAATGATTACAAATAGCGGCATGGGAAATAATTTCCTCTTTCAAGGTATCAAACCGTACGGCAAAAATATAATGTTGATGTCAAATAATTGGCGGGCCCAGTGAACCGGAAGAACCAATTTCCTCCTGCTGACACGGAGAGCAATCCTTCGGGCGCCGGCAAGGTTTGAAGAGGCATGCATAAACCGGCGTTAAACCGGCAAACCGGTACCCGGAAAAATGCCGCGATTCTCTGGTACAATACTTGCTTATACAATTAACTGTTATTTTCATATTTTTTAAATCGTAAGCCGTCGTTCAAAATAAGAGGTGCAGGATGATTGCTAAGGAAAAAGAATCACGCGCGGATGCGAGAGCTGATTTTGAGTATGATGTCAGATATAAAATCATTACTCGTGAAGAATTAAATATAACACGGAAAAATAATAGCTTACAAAATATATCCGCCCTGAAAGAATTAAAGATAAACCCGATAGCATCCGATAATACCACTGAACTATCCAAAACAGATCAGAATCTTGCTGAATTCCTTCTGAGGATTGATGGAAAACTGGATAGAATCATCCATCTTCTTGGTGAAAACAGGAATAATAACGATTCATTCTTCGAAGGTATCGGGAAAAATATCAGCGCATCTGGGATGAATATAATTTTAGAAAAACCTGTAGAAAAAGGAGAGATACTTTTTGCGAAACTGATTCTTTCCGAACAGCCTTTCATCTGCATTGATGTTTACGGGGAGATTGTCCGTGTAACCACTATAAAAGATAAGGACATTGAAAAGTTTCAGACAGGGATATCGTTTATTTATACTGATCCGTCTGTTCAGGAAAAAATAGTTTCATGTGTTTTCCGGCAGCAGAGAAGGGAAATTCAAAAAAAACAGAATTGAAGGACATGATTATTATGCCGATTTTGGAAGAACTTTCCAGGGAAGTCGAAACACTCGCGCTTGAAACGGTTATGTTAGACGCAGGCGACATCACCGGGCTCGGAAAAAATATTAAATCAATAGAATCGATACGGAAACATCTCGACAAAATAAATAATGCAACCCTGATATCAGTTGCTGATGCCATGATAATGTTTATCGGGGATGTTATCATGGGTGAAAGAACCGATCTTAGCCCGTTTGAAAAAGGTATTGCTCTCATGCAGACGATTTGCAGAGATCTTGAGGGAGGAAATGAACCTGAGAGAGATATAAGTTCATTGCTTGCAGACCTGGGAGTTAAAAGTTCATCTCCTACGGGTGAGGCCGGGAAGATGAACTCCGGCAGATGCGCTGAAAAAGAAGGGTCTTCCGGTGCATCGGACAACGGGGAGTCAAGGGAAGATTCTGCCGGGGCCAAAGCCTGCGGTAAATCGGTTGTAACATGCCAGGAGGACATTGAGATCATATCCGATTTTGTTGCCGAGTCGCTCGAC